>NZ_CP029360.1 GCF_003130795.1 Azospirillum thermophilum | reverse complement strand
CTACGGCGCCTGGCTGGCGTGGCCGCCGGCAGGCTTCATGACCGGTGGCCTGCTGGTGCTCGGCGGCGTGTTCCTGATCGCGCGGAGGATGGGCTGATGCGCGGCCTGTTCGGGTCGATCGCCGGGGTGGCCAAGTCGGCCGACGGGGCGGCCGCCTCCGGTGCCGCCGGGTCCGGCGGCTGGCGGGAGCTCATCAACACCCGGTCGGCAGTAGGGATCGCGGTCAACCAGGCGAATGCGATGAAGGTCTCGACCGTCTTCGCCTGCGTCAACATTCCGGCCGAGGACGTCGCGCGGGCGACGCCGCGGCTGTACCGCAAGCTGCCTGATCGGACGCTGGACGACGGGCGGCTGATGCCGGGCGGCCGGGTGGAGATCACCGACCACCCGATCGCCGAGCGGTTCCGCCGGCCGAACGACTATCAGGACTGGTATCAGTTCTGCGGCATGGTCGAGCGCTGCCTCGGCCTCAAGAGCAACGCCTACATCGTCAACATCACCGACGGCCGCGGCAATCCGGCGGCCTGGGTCCCGATGAACCCCGACCGGGTGACCATCCTGGAAGCCACCGACGGGTCGGTGTTCTACAGCTTCGCTCCGTCGGGCAACGTCGAGCGGTCGCTCTTCGCGCGGCTGTTTGGGCGCACCGGCAGCCTGCGGGTGCCGGCCGAAAATGTGCTGCATCTGCAGGACGTCGGCTTCTCGCTGCTCTACGGCTCGCCGCGCATCGGGTTCGCGGCTGACGCGATCGGCCTGTCGCTGGCACAGGAACAACAGGCGGCCGCCTGGATGCGCAACGGCGCCCGGCCGGCCGTGGTGCTGGTAACCGAGCAGGAGCTGTCCGAGCCGGCGGCCCGCAGGATCAAGGCGGAATGGGAGGAGCTCAACGCCGGCGTGGCCAAGTCCGGCGGCACCGCGGTGCTCGAACAGGGGCTCAAGCCCGAGACCCTGTCGCTGTCCTCGACCGACCTGGAGTTCCTGGCCTCCCGCAACTTCCAGGTCGAAGACATCTGCCGCTTCTTCCGGATGCCGCCGCACAAGGTGGCAAAGCTCGAGCGGGCGACCAACGGGAACGTGGCGGCGCAGGACTCGGACTACCTGGACAACACCTTGTCCCCGCGCTTCACCCGCTGGGAAAAGCGCCTGGATTTCCACTTCCGCCTCTGGGAGCAGCAGCTCGAGGTCGACTTCGACCTCTCCGACCTGTTCCGGGCCGACCCGGGGACCCGCATGCAGACGGCGCGGCAGGGAGTCGCCGGCGGCATCCTGACGCAGAACGAGGCTCGCTGGGTGTTCGACCGGTCACTGCCGCCCGTGCCGGGCGGTGACACCCTGCTGGCGCCGACCAACATGGCGGCCACCGGCAGCCACGCCTCCGGATCAGCGCCCGACGGCGCCGGTCGGCCGCCCGACAGCGAGCGGATGGACAAGAGCGCCGGGGAGGTGGCGCAGCGCCCTTTTGACCTGGTGACCAAGGGACATGAGGATCAGCCACGGGACAAGAATGGCCGCTGGGCCAAGGTTGCCGGGATCAGCGGCACTAGGCTGGCCGCCTGGTTCGAGGCGATGGGTGCGCGCCTGCAAGGCGCTGTCGGGTCGGGAAAGAAAGCCCGCTTCCGTCACTTTGTCCGTCGGGTCGGGACCGTTCGACCGGACATCGAACGCGCACTTGCGGCCGAAGGGATCACGCTGCAACGGCGGGGAGTCACCATCGGGTCTGAGGAGGTCGCCTCTATGACTCGGCCGGCAAAGGGAACGAAAAACGTATCGCCGGCTACGTTCAGCGCACTCAAAGAAATCCTGAAGACAGCACCGGCATACCTCGATGTCAGAACTGGAAATCTTATCTATGCGGTTCGGCAACCGGGTGGCACGTCTTTTGCGCGGATCACGGTTGCACTCAATTACAACATCCGTGTCCCCAAAACCTCGAAGCGAAGCCGCACGGAGATTGTTACAAACGCAGTGTGGAGCGCGAGTTCCGTCGAAGAGCGGGTTCTCTCCGATCTGAACTCGTATCTGCCGCTGAAGAAGGCGAGGTGACCGCCGGGTATGGACGTTACCCCATACGTCAGCCGAGCCACCTTGTCGGTGGGCCGACGCCGGCCCGCATTGTCCGGTCGACACGGCGGTCACGCTCAATAATAGCTCCGGTCGGACGTTTGTTCAACGCCTGCCGCACGCCCCTCCCCGCGGCGGTTCAAGGCGGGGTTCGGAAAGGACCGTTCCATGACCATCAAGCGCAAGTTCCTGCCCAGCACGCTGGCCGCCGCCGACGGGCTGGGGCCCCGCCAGGTGCGCGTCATCATTTCCACCGATGCCACCGACCGCGCCGGTGACGTGGTGAAGCAGGAAGGGATCGATGCCACCAACTTCCTGAAGAATCCGATCGTCCTGTGGAACCATAACCAGGACGCCCCGGTGGCCCGCTGCCTCGAGCTGGTCAAGCGGGGGGGGCAGACCGAGGCCCTGGTGGAATTCTACGCGGAGGGGCTCGACCCCACCGCCGACCGCATCTGCAAGCTGGTCAAGGCCGGCGCGATCAACGGCGTGTCGGTCGGCTTCAACCCGCTCGAGGTCAAGCCGCTCACGTCGGGCGGCTTCGAGTTCACCGCCTCCGAGCTGCTCGAGTTCTCCTTCGTCTCGATCCCCGCCCAGGCCGACGCCCTGGTGGTGCAGCGGTCCGCCGGGGCCGGTGAGGCCTCGCCGGTCGCTATCCGGGTCACCGGGCCCATGACGGACGAGCAGCGCAAGCGGTTGGCCGCCATGTGGACCGCCTACAAGAGCGGTACCGGTCCGCTGGTGCTTGAGCCCGGCTGGAAACTGGTCACCCGTTCGACGAACACGGCGTCGCCGCCCAAGCTGGTGGTGAAGTCCCTTTATGACGTCGCCTGGATGGCCGACCTGCTGCGCCAGTTCGGCTTCTTGCAGTCCGACGTCGCCTGGGAGGCCGCCCTCGAGGAGGACGCCTCGCCGGTGCCCGGCATGCTGGCCGCCGCCATGAATGCCATGGGCGAGGCGCTGGTGGCGATGACCACCGAGGAGGTCGCCGAGCTGCTGGCCAGGGTCGCCGGCGAGGATGCCGAGCCGCGCAGCTGCCCCAGCTGCGGCACGCCCTGCGTCACCAAGTTCTGCGGCTCGTGCGGCGCCGACTGCTCGGCCCTGCTGGCCGCCCCGGTCACCAAGGCGGCGGCCGTGGCGCGGGCGAAGAGCTGCGCCGCCATCATCAAGGCCGGCCGGGTCCTGTCGGCCGCGAACGAGTCCGACATCAAGGCCGCCGTCGACCTGATCGAAGGGGCCGCCGGCAAGCCGGACGAGGCGAGCGCCCCGGAAAAGGCCGCGCGGGACCGGCGCGTGAAGGCGCTGCGCCTGGCCATCTGCTGAACCCTCTGTCGCCGCTGGCGAAGGGCCGTGGGCCGTCCGGAAGGGCGGCCTTTTTCATTTCAAGGAGTCATCATGAACATCACGCTTCTCCGCCAGCAGTACGCCAAGGCGGTCGACGAGCTGGGGACCCTGACCGCCGACGCGGCGGCCTTCGAAAAGAAGGAGGCCGAAGTCGTCGCGCTCAAGGCCCAGATCGAGCGGGCCCTCAAGGCCCAGCAGCTGGCCGCCGATACCGCCGAGCCCACCGTGGGCCAGCCCAACACCCCGGTGATGCCGACCGCTCCGGCGCAGCCGGCCACCAAGGTCGCCAAGCTCGGCGGCCTCGTGAAGGCGCTCTACCACGCCGGCGGCAACCACATGCTGGCCCAGCAGTGGGCCGAAAAGCACATGGGCGAGTCCCACCCGGTCACCAAGTCGCTCAACACCGCCGTGGCGGCCTCCGGCGGTGCGACGCTGGCGGAGGACGTCGCCAACGAGGTGATCGAGCTGCTGCGGCCGCGCACCGTGGTGCGCGCCTCGGGGCCCCGGGTCATCCCGATGCCGCGGGGCACCATGCGGATGCCGAAGCAGACCAGCGGCGTCACCGGCACCTATGGCGGCGAGGGCGCCAAGGCCGGGACGCAGCAGCTCGGGACCGGCAACATCGTGGCGAGCTTCAAGAAGCTGACGGTGCTGACGCCGGTGTCCAACGACTGGCTGCGTTACACCTCGTCCGCCACCGATGCGATGGTGCAGGACGACGTGGTGCTCGGTCTCGCCGGCACCGAGGACCTCGCCTTCCTGCGCGGCGACGGCACCGGCGAATGGCCGAAGGGCATGCGCACGATCGCGCTGCCGCAGAACCGGATCCCCTCGAAGGCGGCATTCGACCTGGAGAGCATCGACCAGGAGCTGTCGGCCGCCATCCTGGCGCTGGAGCTGGGCGATATCCCGATGCTGCAGCCGGTTTGGTTCTTCAACCCGCGCATCAAGGAGTTCCTGCTGAACCTCAAGAACAGCAACGGCTTCTACGTCTACAAGGAGGAAATGACCGCGCGTGGCACCCTGCGCGGCTACCCCTTCAAGACGACGACGCGCATTCCGCAGAACCTCGGGGCCGGCGGCGACGAAACCGAAATCCTGTTCGGCGACATGTCGCAGGCGATGATCTTCGACGCTCTCACCCTGTCCCTCGCCATGTCGACCGAGAGCACCTACACGGACGAGGGAGGTACGCAGCGCAACGCCTTCGAGCGGGACGAGACCCTCTTCCGCGGCATCGCGGAACACGACTTCCACATGCGGCACGACGGTGCCGTGGCCGTCATCGTCTCGGTCAAGTGGCGCTGACCGGTTCGTGATGCCGGCCGCGACGGCGGCCGGCCTATCCCCCTGACACCTGGGAGCATCTCCCCATGCTGCGCATCCTGCAGACCGACATCGGGTCGGTCATCACCGCCCGTGCCGGCTCGGCCGTCACCTCCATCGTTGCCGGCGCCGCCGGCGACAACGCCGTGGTCAACGGCCTCTCGATCGACCGGGCCGCGCTTGGCCTGCCGGCCTCCGCCCTGGTCAGCCTGCTCTTCACCGCGACGCTCGGCGCCGGCAAGACGCTGTCGATCGGCGCCTACAAGGTCCAGGACTCCGCCGACGGCGCCGCCTGGGCCGACTTCGCCAGCTTCGGCCCGGCCGGCGTGGTGGCCACCGCCACCGGTTCCGGCCAGGTCACCGGCAAGGTCTGCCTGACCGGCGCCCGCCGCTACGTCCGGGTGGTCTTCCAGCCCGATCTGTCGGCGGCCGACACCGACACCGCCCAGCTGGTGGCCGCCTGGTCCTTCGGCGGCTTCGACAGCCTGCCGTCCCCCACCTGATCCCGCGCGGCGCCGGTCAGCCGGCGCCGCCTGACCCGAGGAGAGTTCCATGACCGCTGTCCGTTTCACCAAGCCCGCACCGCCCTATCTGACGGGCGACGTCGCCAAGTTCGACCCTGCTCGCGCCCGGTCGCTGATCGACCGCCAGGTGGCCGAGGCGCTCGAGGCCGAGGATCCCACGGCCGAGCCGCCGGCCGGCGAGGAGGCGGCCAAGCCCGACCCGAAGGGCAAGGGCAAGGCCCAGTCGGAGCCGGCGGCCTGACATGCCGACGCTGACCGTCGCGGCGCCGGTCGGCGACCGCTCCCTGGTGGACGCCGCCCGCGTGCGGGCGGAGCTGGGCGTGACGCCGGCGGATCTCTCCGACGAGGTCCTCGCCGGCTGGATCCGCGATGACAGCGACCTGGTCTGCGGCGCCTGCCGCGTCGCCGCCGACCAGCGGCGGCGGCGGACCTTCCTCGAGGAGGCGGTCACCATCGCCTACACCGCGGCGGAGGCTGCCGCCGTCCGCCAGCTGATCCTGCCCTGGCGGCCCGGGCTCGACCCTGCCACGCTGGTCGTGGCGGTCGACGGGGTGCCGCTCGATCCCGCGGCCTATACGCTGGATTCCGACGCCCTGCTGCTCGCTCGCGTCGACCGGCAGAGCTGGGGTGGGGCGGTTACCATTGCCGGGACGGCCGGCTGGGTGATGGCCGATGTGCCGGCGGCGCTGCGCAGCGCGGTGATCCGGCTGGTCCGGCTGCGCCATGAGGCTGCCGGCCGCGACCTGGCGCTGAAGGCGCTGTCGATCGAGGGCTCGACCCGCGAGGAATACTGGATCGGCGGCACCGGCCCGGGCGGCTCCGGCATCCCGGCCGACATCATGGCCGGCCTGCGCTCGGAAAACCTGGTCTGCCCGGTAATCGGGTAAACCCATGTCGCGCAACGTTTCCAAACTGATCCATCGTCGCGGCCGGCCGGTGGTGCTGCGCCGCCAGGTCGGCGGCCCGACCCCCTTCATCACCGTGGTGGTGAAGGGGCTGTCGCGCGCCTTCGGCGTGCATGAGCTGGCTGGCAACATCGTGCAGGGCGACCACCAGGTCATCGTCCTGGCGGCCGACCTCGCCGCTGCCGGCTGGCCGCTGCCGGTGCTGCACGGTGACACCGTAGTGCTCGACCCCGAGTTCGACGGCGCCGGCGGCTGGCAGCGCGGCACCGGCCGGTCCCTGACCATCCAGGACCCGGGCCCGCGTGCCGGGCTGTTCTGGATCCAGGCAAGAGGCTGACATGGCCACCGACATCGCATTCGACCTGCTGCGCGCCTTCGTCGCGGCGCAGTGGCCCGATCAGGCTGAGACCTGCCCGATCAGCTGGGACAACGAGCCGTTCACGCCGCCCCCGCCCTATGACGACCAGGACCGGCCGCAGCACTGGCTGAAGGTGCTGGTCGACGGCCGCCTGTGGGACCAGCAGTCGATCGGCACCGGCGACCCGCGTGCCGAGCGCTGGGTGGAGACCGGCGAGCTGCTCGTCCTGGCCATGGTGCCGGTCGGCACCGGCAGCCGGCTGTGCCGCCAAGTGCTGCGGGCCTTCGCCGAGATGTGCCGCGGCGATACGGGCTCGATCGAGTTCGGCGACGTCACCTTCCCTGCCATCGGCTCCACCGACGATGCCGGGAACTGGTGGAGCATGCAGGTCATCATCGAGTGGAAGAGAGGTTGAGAGATGAACGAGTACAAGGTCGCCAAGGAGTTCTGCACCCCGACCCGGCGCTTTGCCGTCGGCCAGCCCGTCACGCCGGCGGACATCGATGGGCCGCTGCCCTTCGAGCGCTGGGTGGCGCTCGGCCACATCGCCCCGCAGCAGCCCGCCAGGAAGGCCGAGAAGGCCGCGGCCGCCGGCTGAGCCCCCCGTCTGACAGCAAGCCGCCTCCGGGCGGCTTTTTTCATGGCTGAAAGGAGCCGTCCATGACCAGTTCGAACCGCGTCCGTCTCACCGGCGTCGCGGAATCGGTGCCCGGCACCACTCCCGCCAACCCGCGCATGCGCAAGCAGCGCGTCACCTCGATCGGGCTGACCTCCAAGACCGATTACGAGGACTCCGCCGAGCTGCGCGACGACCGCATGAACGCCGACCCGATGGCGGTCGGCCAGACCAACGGCGGGCAGCTGGCCATCGAATGGCACTACCCGGTCCCCGGCTCGCTGCTCGACGCCGAGATTGCCTCGGCCTTCTGCAACGACTGGGTCAACACGCCCTCCCGCGAGAACGACGGCACGCCGGCGTCGGCGATTGCCAGCGTCACGGCCGCCACCCAGGTGGTTGCGGTCGCCGCCGGTACCGCTTTCGCCGCCGGGCACCTGGTGCTGTTCTCCGGGTTCAGCGCCGCCAACAACGGGGTGCGCAAGGTCACCACGGGATCCGCCACCGTACCGGCCTTCGCCGCCTCCGGACTGGTCGACGACGCCGCCCCCGGGGCCGCCGCCAGGATGAAGGTGGTCGGCGCCGAGGGGGCGGCGGGCGACATCACGGCGACCCTGACCGGGCTCGCATCCACCGCGCTCGACTTCACCACGCTGGGCCTGTCGGTCGGGCAGTGGGTCAAGATCGGCGGCACCGCCGCCGGCTACCGCTTCGACACGGATGGCTGCAACGTCTGGGCGCGCATCATCGGCATCGCCGCCCATGCCCTGACGCTCGACAACCGGCCGGCCGCCGGCTGGGCGGTCGACGCCGGCGCCGGCAAGACGATCCGCCTGTGGTTCGGCGATACCATCCGCAACGGCGTTGCGATCCGCAGCGTCTCGCTGGAGCGGGGCTACATGGGGCAGACCACGCCGACCTACATCGTCCAGGCCGGCATGCGTGTGAACACGCTGGAGTTCGGCGGGGCGGCCAAGAAGCCGGCGACCGGCTCGGTATCCTTCATGGGGATGGGCGGCGGCTCGGGCACGGTGTCGCTGGATGACACGCCGGACGAGGCGCCCGACATGGCGGCATACCCGGTGATGGCCTTTTCGGCCAACTGCGGGCGCATCGGGGTCGGCGGCTCCGCCCTGGGCCGGCCCGACTGGGCGCGGTCCATCAAGTTCACCATCAACAACAACCTGCGGGCCCGCGACGCGCTGTCCGACGGCGACGCATTTTCTCCGGGCCCGGTCGAGATCGCCGACGGCTCGTGCGACGTCGCGGTGGAGCTGGACACCTTCTTCGGCTCGAGCTCGCTGCTGCAGCTGATCGAGACCGGCCAGCAGGTCGGCGTCAACTGCCGCCTCGAGAAGGGCGGCCGGGCGATGATCTGGGAGGCGCCGCGCCTCACCGCGAAGGAGGGCGACCCGGCCGTCGGCGGCAAGAATCAGGACGTCACGCTGGCGCCGCGGTTCAGCGCCTCGAAGGACAGTCTGACCGGGGCGCAGCTGCTTCTCAACCGCATCGAATACTACCAGTGACCGGAATCCCGGCGGCCAACGGGACAGAGGCTGCCCATCGGGCGGCATGACGGTTCGCGCGAGCCGGGGCGGGCGTTGGTCGGCGCCCGCCCACCCATCGCGTCTCCGACCAACGACCAAGCGAGAGAGACCAAGATGCACACCGAAATCGTTTCGCAGGAGATCCACGAGGCCAATCCGGTCTCCACGCCGGCCGCGCAGTCGGCCCCGGCGGCGCAGCCGATCGATGATCTCGCCGACCTGCTGGTCGACGAGTCCGTGGCGCGCGACGGCGTCTGGATCACGCCGGATCCCGACCGCGCCCTGCGCATCCGCACCCGCGGTCTGCCGGACGCCTACTATGATGCCCAGACCCGCCAGCAGCGCAGCGCGGCGAAGGGGTTCGGCGGCGATGCCAACCGGCTGCCGGTTTCGACCAAGCGCGCGATCAATGCCCGCTGCCTCATCCAGCACAGCCTGGTCGACGTCGACCAGTGCATCATCGGCGGCCGCGCGCTGACCTTCGCCGAGTTCTGCGACCTGATCCTGGAGCCGCGCGGGTCCCGGCTGCTCGACCTCGCCTTCACCGCCGCCACGATGGCGGCGGAAGCCAAGGCCGAGGATCTGCAGGCCGCCCAGGGAAACTGACGGCGGCGCTGCGGGACTGGCTCGCCGGCCGGGCCGCCACCGATGAGCTGCTGGACGAGCTCGCGGAGGAGGACCCGGACGCGGCGGCGGCGATCGCCGCCCACCGTGCCGGCGGCGAGGAGGCGGTGGAGGTCGAACCCTGGTGCCAATGGGCGTGGCGCGCGTGGCACGACCTCACCGACGACCGGCAGTGGCGCGGCGGCGGCCTCGGACCGGCCACGCCCTGCCGGATTCCCTGGGCCGCGGCGATGGCCTATGCGGCGCAGCACCGGCTCGATCCCGACAGCCTGCTGAAACTGCTGCGCGCCATGGATGAGGTGTTCCTCGTCTGGCACGCCGAGCAGGTCGACCGGGCCGCCAAGGCCGGCGACGTGGAGTGAGGTCGCCCATGGGCAATGTCCGCGCCTTCCAGCGCCAGCTGTCGCTGTTCATTGACCGCACCTTGTCGCCGGCGGCCCAGTCCCGCCGGCTGGCGGAGGTGGCGCGGCGCGAGCGTGACGCGCTGATCGCCGCCGGACGGGCATCGCCGTCCTACCGCTGGTGGGTCGACGGCAGGGAAGGGGCTCCTGAGGACACGGTGGCACCCGCCGGCGGCGGGCAGATCGTCTACCGTTTCTCCAGCCTCGGCGCCGTCACCGCCTTTGCCCTCGAGTTCCTGATCGCGCGCTCGCCGCCGCGGTCGGCGGCGCCGATCAACCCGAAGACCGGCAAGACGGCGCATTACCGGGACGGTTTCTATGTCGGGGTGAACGGCCGGTTCATCCCGGCCTCTGTTTTCGAGCCGGGGGCGGTGCCGCCCGGCGCCGAGATCGTCATCGGCAACACCCAGCCGTACAGCCGCAAGGTCGACGTGCAGCTCGTCGGCCATCAGTCTCTGACGTTCAGCGTCCCGCCCGGGCTGTTCGACGCCGCGGCCAAGGCGATCGCCGCCCGCTACGGCGACTTCGTCACCGTGAAGCGGGTCTACACCATGCGGTTCCCCGGACAGTACCTGCTGCGCGCCGAGCAGGTCACCAACAAGGGCCGGTCCCGCCGCCGGCTGGGCAAGCCGGTGGAATCCCCCGCCCTGATCATCACCAGCCGCCGCTGAGGTCGCCATGGCAGCAGAACAGCAGCAGGTCGAGACGCTGGTCGTCGGGTATGACGACCGCGCCACCGATGCCATCGATGCGACCACGTCCGCGCTTAACAAGATGGGCGCGGCGGCCGAAAATGCCGGTGGCCACATCGAGGTGCTCGAAACTCAGGTGCGTCGGCAGGGCAGGACCGGCGAGCAGATCCTCCGGCAATTTGGCGATGCCGAGAGGCTGACCGCCAGACTGACCGCGGTGACCCGCCAGTATCAGCGGGCGAAGGACGATCTTGAAGCGTCCGAGCTGTCCGCTGCGCAGAAAGCCGAGGAACGGCTCGTTCTGCAGGCGCGTGAGCAGATCGCCCTCGAGAAGGTGATCGCCCAGCACGAGAGGGATATGGCCGCCGTCCGCGCGAAGATCGCGGCGACGGACGCCATGGCCCGCGGTGCCGCCGCGGCGACGGCCGCTGCCGGGTCATGGGCGGGCGCCATGGCCAAGGTCTATGAGACAGCCGCCGAAGCGACGTCGGCAGTCAACGGCACCGCCCGAGCCCTGCAGCTGCTCAACGCCGACTTCCAGGCCGGCCGGGCCTCCTTCGCCGAGTGGATCGCCGGCGCCCGCGGGCTGGAGACCGCGCTGCGGGGCGTGAGCGCGGTCCAGAAGACGATCAACGACAACACCGGCGTCTCGCGGCAGGCCAGCACCGTCATCCCGATCGGCGCGCTGAAGTACCAGACGACCGGCAGCGGTGCCTCCGGCGCCACCCGGCTGACGCTGATGACCGGGGACGCCGAAGCCTCCGCCCGCCGCCTCGACGACATCACGGCGGCCTTTGCCGCAGCGGACCAAGCGCTCGACCGCTACCGGGAATCCCTCGGGCTGGTCGACGTCGCCCAGCGCAAGTACGAGGCCGGGCTCGCCGAGCTGCGCGACACCATCCGTCGCGCCGGCATCGAGGAGGCGGAAGGCGCCCGCATCCTCGCCGCCTACACCGCCCAGCACGATCCCGCGGTCGCCAAGACGGCGGCGCTGAAGAAGGAGCAGGAGCAGCTCGCCACTTCCTATGGTCGGGTGATGGCGCAGATCGATCCCGGCATCGCCGCCCAGCAGCGCTATGAGGCGGCCCTGGCCACGCTGCGCGCCGGCGCCGCGGCAGCCGGGAAGTCGGCCGAGGAGCTGGCGGCGGATGAGCGTCGGGTTGCCGAGGCCATGTCGCCGGCGGCGATCGCGGCGCGCCAGCAGGCCTCGGCCCTGCAGGACCTCGAGGACCGGCTCGACAAGACGGGGGCGGCAGCCCGACAGGCGGCCGCCGACCAGGCCCTGCTCGATAAGGCGCTCGCCGAGCAGCGCATCAGCCCGGAACGCCATGCCGCGCTGACCAAGGCGCTCGCCGAGCAGTCCGGTGCCGCCACCGCGGCGGCCGGCTCGGTGAAGCTGGCCGCACACCAGGTCACCAACCTCAGCTATCAGATCCAGGACCTCGGGGTGCAGCTGGCCAGCGGCCAGTCCCCGATCATGGCGATCGCCCAGCAGGGCCCGCAGGCCGTGATGGCGGTGGGTGGGTTGCGCGCCGCTATCACCCTGCTGATGTCGCCGGTGACGCTGGCGATCGCCGGGATCACGGCGCTCCTCGCCGCCATGGCGCTGATCGTCGGCCGGGCAGTGCAGGTCAGCGCCCATACCCGGCAGCTGACGGTCGACATCCAGGCAATGGGCAATGCCTCAGGGGTGACGGCGACGCAGCTCCGTGGGATCGAGGCCCAAATGCGCCAGCAAGGGGTCAGCAGCGATGCAGCCTATGCGTCGGTCCGTACCCTCGCCGGCGCCCGCGGCCTGCCTGCGGCCCTGGTCGGCGATGTGGTGTCGATCTCCAGGGATATGGCGGCCAGCACCGGCGACGTCGCCGGCGCGGTCAAGACGCTGACCGACGCCCTCACCGAGGGCTACCAGGGTATCCGGAAGCTGGACGATCAGTTCAATTTCCTGACGACCAGCGAGCGCAAGCAGATCGAGACCATGGCGCGGCACGGCGACCAGGCCGGCATGCTGTCGGTCGCCGTTGGGGCGCTGCATCGCCAGTTCGACGGCCTGCATGAGCTGAGCCTCAGCCCGCTTGGGGCTGCCCTCGAGCGGGTGACTGCGGCCTACAACCGGCTGCTGGACGCCCTGGCCAGCCAGCCGATCGTCATCCGCGGCCTCGAAGGGCTGGCATGGCTGCTGGAGAAGACCTCCGGCGGAATCGCCCCTACCCGGGTTGAGCAGATCGCCGGCCTCCGCAAGGAACTTGGCGAACTCGAGGCGCAGTATGCCCGCCTGCCCGAGAAGACGGAGGGGGTCCAGGCGGCGCATGAACGGATCATCCTGCGCCGTATCGAGCTGCTGCAGCAGCTGTCCAAGCTCGAGAAGGAGGAGGCCGCCGCGGCGCCGAAGACCAGCACGGGCGCCCCCAGGACCGCAGGGACCTCCAACGCGCGCAGCGGTCCGCCCGACCCGGCGGCGGCGAAGTATGTCGAGGAGCAGGCCGCAGCCTATGAGCGGCTGTCGGAGGCTATGCGCGGCAACGCGGTCCAGCGCGCTCTCGCCCAGGCCGACCTACGGGCCGAGGAGGAGATCCGCGACCGCCGGCTGCGCGGGGCTGCGGCTGACGACATCCGCGATGTGCGCCGCAAAGAGGCGCTCCTGCAGTTGACCGTAGCGGTTGCCGACACCATCCGCGCCGCTGCCGCCGAGGTGCGCGGAAACGAGCTGCTGGCCCGGGCCTATGGGGTTTCCTCCGCCGCGGTGAGGGAAGCGGCGATCCACCAGAAGGCCCTGGCCGAGGTGGCCCGCGGTACGGTCGAGCCCTATGACCAGATCGTCGACCGCCTGCGCAAGCTGGACGACGCCCAGCGCGCCCTGCAGGCAGCGCAGTTCGCGGCGCACCTGAAGGAGCAGACGCAGGACGCCGAACGGCTCGCCGCCGCCTGGGCGCAGGGCGCCGTGGCCGCGCGGGAGGCGACGCTGGCCAACGAGGTGCTGGCCGAGGCCCGCCGGCGCGGCCTCGACCCCCGGCGTGACGGCGATGAGATCGCCGGCCTGGCCCGCGGCGTCGCGGCCCGGGATATCGCCCAACGCAACGCCCAGTTCGCGCAAATGGCGACCGAGCAGCGGCGTTCGGTGGAGCTGGCCAACGCCGAATTTGCCCTGCTCGGCCAATCCAACGCCGCCCGGGCGCAGCAGATCGCCATGCTCCAGGCCGCCAATGACCTGCGGGACAAGGGGGCGAACCTCGCGGATGCCGGCACGCAGGCCTACATCCGCCAGGCCGGCGAACTGGCCCGCGTCAACGCGCTGCTGCAGGAGGCGGCGCAGAATGCGGCGAATATCGCCCAGCCGATCGGCACCGCCTTCGAGGATGTGCTGGTGGGTGCGCGCAAGGCATCCGACGCGATTGCCTCGCTGGGGCAGGACCTCAAGCGCATCGTGGTGCGCCAGGCGATCACCAAGCCTGCCGAGACGGCCGTCTCCGGCCTGCTGACGCAGATCATGGCCGGTCCTGTGCCGCAGCAGGCCAACGACAACACGCCGCGCGCCGCCAACGACAACGGGCTGATCGACAGGCTGATCGGGCAGGTCAACCGCGGGCTCGGGGCGAGCGAGACCAACCCGATGTGGGTGCAGGTCGCCGGCCGGTCAGCGGCGCTCGACATCGAGGCGATGACCGGAAACCTGGGCACCGCCATTCCGGTGGCTGTGAAGGACGCCGGCGACCTCGAGGGCATCATCCAGGCGGCCGCGCAGAAATACGGCCTCGACGCGAATGTCATCAAGGGCATCATCCAGCAGGAATCGAGCTGGAACCCGGCGGCGCGCAACCGGACGAGCGGCGCCGCCGGGCTGATGCAGATCATGCCAGCCAATGTCCGCGCCTACGGCATGACCGATGCCTACGACCCGGCTCAGAACATCGACGTCGGCGCCCGCATCCTTAAAGAACACCTGGTGCGAGCCGGCGGCGACCTCGATCGGGCGCTCTCCACCTACTCGGGCCATGTCACCACCAGCGGAGCCGCCTATGTCGCGGCGGTCAAGAGCAGCGCCGTGGCCTACGAGCGGGCCGGTGGGGTCGCCCAGAAGGTCGCGGCGATCGACGAGAAGGGGCTGCAGCTGCAGCTCGACGCGATCGCCCAGCAGCAGCAGGCGGTCAGTACCCAGCAGGCGCTTACCGAGGCGCAGCGCGCAGCGGTCGATGCGGCGCTCGGCGTCGGAACCGCAACCGAAGAGGCCGGCGCGGCGGCCGACCGCGTGGTCAAGCCGATGACCCAGTTGGAGGAGAACGCCATCAGCGCGGCCGAGGCCCAGGCCATGGCCGCCAACGGCGCCGGCGTGCTGGCCACCGCGGCGACCGGCTATGCCGGTGTGATCGGCCGGGCGGCCTCCGGCCTGTGGGCCTGGGTCTCCTCGCTGTTCTCCTCCGGCTCGCCCGGCAGCGGCGCAGTCGCCGGCGGCGGCGGCGCAATGGGGCAGCTGACCAGCTTCGGCTTGCAGAAGGCCGGCGGCTGGGCCCTCGACAAGGCTGTCGGCGGCCAGGGTCTGATGGGTACCATCGACATGTGGGGGGCGGAATCCCTCGGGGTCGGATCTCTGACCTATGCCACGCCGTCGGCGGCAGTGCAGGCCTCCGAGCTCGCCATGCTTCAGGCTGCCAATCCGCACCTCACCGCCGCCGAGCTTGCCGCGGCCTACCAGCCTGGTGCCGGGACGGCCGCTACCGGGGTGACCGGCGGCCTGTCCGCCTATCTCGGCGCGGCCGGTGCCGGTGCGTTCGGCGGGTTTCTGGGTGGCATGATCGGGTCCGCCGCTAACTCGAAAGCGGTCGGCGGTTTGTCGGGTGCTGCGCTGGGCGCCGGGGCGGCAGGCCTCGCCAGCTACATGGGGCTCGGGGCGCTCGGCGGCCCGATCGGGCTTGGCATCGGCGCCGTAGTGGGTGGCATCATGGGGCTGATCGGCACCCAGAAGAAGTCCGTCGGCCCGAACAGCGCTGCGTCGCTGGGTGCCGGATACGGGAACACCTTCGAGTCGCGCGGGGCGGTCGCCGACAACGGTGGCAGCACCGACGCGGTATCGCAGGTCGTGACCTCCATAGCCCAGACCCTCAACGCGACCCTGAACGCGGTCGGCGCGACCAACACCCAGAGCCGTGTCCTGCCCGAGGTACAATATTTCGAGAAGGACCGGTCCTGGTACATCAACCGCGGCGAGGGGAACCGGACGCAGTACAGCGACCCGACCGCCCTGGCCGCTGCCCTGGTGTCCGAGACGTTGCAGGCCATCCTCTCCGACGGCACGACCAAGTGGGCGCAGGACGGCAATCCGATCATCGCCCAGAACATCCAGCGTGCCCTGCAGGCGTCCATCGGCCTGCCGGTCGAGCAGCTTGTCGCGAACATCCAGTTCGCGTCTCAGGACTTCACGAAGGCCTTCGACGGCATCGCCAAGGCCGCACCGGATCAATTCGGCCAGCAGCTGATGGCGATGTCGGTGCAGTTTGTGCAGACCCAGGCCCGGGCTGCCGAACTGGGGGTGACGACGGACGGCCTGGCCGAGTCCTTCTCGCGCGCCGCGACCCGCATGTTCGACGCGGCGCGGCGCCAGCTGTCTGGGCTGTCCTTCGTCGACACGACGTTGAGCGCGTTCGAGGGCTGGCGGCAGGCGGCGATGGCTATGCAAGCAGCCGGGCAGCCGGTCGGGCCGACGCTCGACCTGCTCGCCAAGCAGCTCGGGTCGATCATGGTAGCGGTCGGCGACGATGCGGCCGCCGTCACCAAGCTGCTTGAGGGAGGTGCGGCGCTCCGGGCGCTGGGCGAGGACGTCGCCGCGACCTGGGCAGAGGTAAGAGCCTGGCAAGTCCAACAGAAGGTGCTGCAGGACTACGCCACGCGCAACATGGCGGCTCAGGTCGCTCTCGGTCAGGTGTCGCAGCAAGCCTACGACTTGCGACAACTGGAGATCGCGCAGGCACAGGAGCTGGCGGCGGTCACCGACCCTGTGCTGCGCCAGGCCCTGCAGTATACCCACGCCCTCGAGCGGCAGGCGGCCCAGGCCAGATCGGCGGCCGAAGCGACGGCGGCGCTGACGCAATCGTCCAAGTCGCTCTACGACTGGCTCAGCGCCAAGCTGGGCACCAGCTCGGCCGGTGTCAGCACTGGGGTCGCTTACACCAACGCGCTCGCCTCGTACCAGAGCGATCTGGCCAAGGCGGCCGCCAACGACAACGACGCGCTCGGGCGCATCGCCAACTCGGCCGACCGGCTGCTGACCGCCTACACCGCCCTGTATGGGTCCTCCGGCGCCACCGATTTCTGGCGCAAGATCATGGGCGAGGTAGCGGGCCTGCCGGCGATGAAGGCGGCCGACGGCTACTCGACGATCGTCGACGCGATCAACCGACTGCCGCATGCCGTCGGCGGCCCGGCGTCCGGCCTCACCATGGTCAACGACGCCGGTCCGGAGCTGATCCGGCTGCCGACCGGCTCGCTGGTCATGACCAGCCGGGCCAGCGTCGACCTGATGCGGCGGGTCGCCGGCGGCAACACCACCACCACCACGGTAGTCACCGACAACCAGGCGGTGGTCGAGGCCCTGCAGCAGGTGGTGCGAGCCATCGTGCTCAAGTCCGAGGATCAGCAGGCGCTTCTCCAAGCGCTGAAGGCGACCGGGGCGCGGCAGGAAAAGGCGCTCGCGGCGCTGCGGACCCTGCTCAAGAAGGCCGGGGACGCCGGCACGCTGCCGAACGCCGGACGGGCCGCGTGATGCGGCTCTACCTGGTGCAGATCGACGATCGGCCACTGCCGGCGCCGGCGCCGACGGCGATCGACCTGGACAGCCTGCCGCGGCCGCCGGCGCGTCCGGAGCTCGCGTCGCTCGTCGTCCTGAAAGGCTTCAGTCGCCGCCCGGTCTGGCAGCCGCCGGTCCCGGCCGCGGTGGCACCGGCACCGGCGCGCTCCGCTGGGCGCATCGTTCTCGCCACTGCCCAGGGCTACGTCATGTTCGGCACCTCTCCCTTCGCGGCGGCTCCCTTTGGGGCGCGCCGCGACCGCATCACCCTCGACATTGGGGACGTCATGCTGCGCTTCGGCACCCAGACCTACGTCGACCGCGACCATCAGGAGTTCGTTGACGGCTTGCGCACGCCTACCTTCTCGCGCTCGCTGCTCAACGGCGGCACGGTCGGCGGCTGGGCGACTGCCAGCCTCGGCGACCTGGAGATCGACAATCGGGAGGGGGAATGGAGCGGCCTGCTGCGCCGGGTCGCGGTCGACGGCCGGCCGGTGGAGCTGCGGCAGCCACTGCCCGACGGCTCGACCGAGGTCGTGTTCGAGTGCACTGCCAGGGATGTGGTGCCCGGTGACGATGACACCGTGCGCGTCAGACTGAGGGATTGGGACTACCTGCTTGATAAGCCGGCGCAATCCGCGACCTATCCGGACACGGCGCTGCCTGACATCGCCAACCGGCGAAAGCCGATCGGGTATGGCGCCTGCAACAACGTCACGCCCACTCGTGTCGGAAACAACCCGCCGACCTACCAGTGGAACGACGGCAGATCGCGCGCCCTGCGGGCCGTCCGGGTCGCCGGCGTGCCGCTTCTGCCGGCCGATGTGCCCACCGTCGACCTGACCGCGTCCACCTTCAGCCTCTCCGCCGAGCCGGTCGGCGACGTGACCTGCGACTTCGACGGCCTCATACTCGACGGCGTCTACCTCAATACCGCCGCCCAGGTGATCGAGGACCTGGCGTTCCGCCGCGGCGGTCTGCCGGCAGCGCGGAAGTCGGCCGTGCACTTCGCCCGGTTCGCCGCCGACCGGCCGGGCGAGGTGCAGCTCTATGTGTCGCACTCGGAGGAGCCGACCATCCTGGAGCTGATCCAGCGGCTGCTCGCGCCGGGCGGCTGGGGCTCCTTCAGCTGGCGCGGCCAGCTACAGGTCGGCGCCTGGAAGGTGGCAACCGGCCAGCCGCGCTGCCTGCTGTCGAAAGCCGACGGCACGCTGATCGACCTGCGGCCGAAAGAGCTGCCGTCTGGCGTCTACCCGCCGCCCTGGCGGATCAGGGGCGGCTACGATCGGAATTGGACGCCGCAGCAATCGAGCCAGCTGAAAGGCGACGATACCCCCGGCGCAGTCGATCCGGTTGGAGGGCCCGAGCGGCGCCGTTGGCTCGGCCGGGCCCAGGAGACCGCCGAGGCCAAGGATCTGACCACCCGCGACCTGTTGCACCTCCGCGCCCAGGATCCAGCGATCGTTGAGACCTGCCTCGCGCACAAGGTCGACTGCGAAACCGTGCTGCAGGCGCAGCTCTCGCACTGGTTGGGCAACCGGGCGCATTTCAGCTGCGTGCCCGACACCCCTCCCTTCTACTTCGACCTCGGCGACGAAGTGGTGATTCAGTGGGACGACTACGGTCTCGAGGCCGGCCAGGTCGGGGTGGTGGCCGAGGTATCGGAAGGCGAGTGGACCGAGCTCGTGATCGAGGTCTGACGAGGTCTAATATGGACAACGAGAAGACGGCGCGGGTCGGCTGGATCAACCTGGCCGACGGCGCACAGCTGACCGCCCTCCATCCCGGACCGGCGACGCTCGGGGTGGACCGCTTGCAGGGCAAGCATGTGGCCCGCGTCCATCAGCAGGATGGGCCGGAGCTGGCGCTGCGCGCCGACCTCGGCGCCCACCTGGCCGTCGACGCCGTGGTGTTGCTGATCGTCAACGCCGGGCCGGGGGCCACCATGCAGCTGTCGGCATCGGCGACATCGCCGGATCTCTCCGCCGGCGTGGTCTACAGCTACCAGGGCACCGCCTACGTCGACCCCGCGCACGGGTACGCCATCCACCTGCTGCCCGCCACGGTGACGGCGAGGTACTGGGAGGTGCGGCTGACCGACCCGGCGCTCCAGGTTTCACGCGCCGGCCGGCTGGTGATCATGCCGCTCCACCGCTTCGCCCATAACCTCCGGCCGAACTGGAGCACCCGGTGGGAGGACACTGCCGAGGAGCGCGACGGTGCCGGCGGGCAGATGTATGCCCGGGCCGGGGTGCGCCGACGCATCATGTCGGCCGACTTCGGCGAGCTGACCCGCGAGGAGCGCGACACGGTGGCGCTCGAGGTCGAGCGCTTGGTGGGCAAGACCGGTGACGTCCTCCTGGTGACCCGGCCGCATGCGCCGAACCTGGCGCACTACACGGTGTGGGGCAAGCCGGTGGACACCGGCGGCGTCAACGAGCCCCGCCTCGGGATCTTCAGCAAGTCCTTCCAAATCAAGGAAAGGCGCTTCTGATGACGTTCGTCTATCCGGATCGGGTCAGCGAGATCAGCACGACGGTCGGTGATCAGGGCGACATCATCCTGCAGGGCGCCGAGCCGTCCTACTGGACGTTCGCCAGCAGGATGGGGATCGGCGACGAGACGATCGTCGCCCGTGACGACGGCCTGACGTCGGAGCTGCTGCGGGTCCGCCTGGTGGCGGCCGACCGCCTGCAGGTGCTGGCGGTCTATGACTCGTCCAACGGCGGCGCTCGGGTGGTGTGGCCCGCCGGGCAGCAGCGGGTCTACCCGACCCTGCTCGGCCGCTATGCCCTGTTGCCGCCGACCAGCGACGCCGCCGGCCGGCCGGTGGTAGTGCAGCCAGACGGCAGCTATGGCGCAGGCAGTGTCGCCGTGCCCGCGCCGACTGGCCTTGCATTGGCGACACAGCGCGATGTAACGCAGGACGCGACGCTGATCGTCACGCTGCTGGTCAGCTGGTCGGCCGTCGCCGCTCCGGGCGTCACCTACGAGGTGCTGGTGCGCTCTGGCCAGACGAGCGGCTGGCCCGGAAACGCCTCCACCGGCACCACCTATTCGGCCGGCGGCGGCCTGGGCTATCGCCTCCCCGTGGTTCCCGGATACACCTACGGCGTGTCGGTGCGGGCCAGGACGGCGGCTGGCGTGTCGGCGTGGTCGGACGAATCCGCCATCGCAGCGGCCGGCGACACCTCCGCCCCCAATCCGCCGACCGGGATCCAGGCCCAGGTCGGCTTCCAGACGATATTCCTCTCCTGGATCAACGATACCGCCCCTGACCTGGACAGGGTGGAGTGGTGGCAGGCCGCGACCAACAACGCCGCGGCTGCGGTCTACATGCAGGACGCCAAGGGATCGGCTGTCGTGCTGTCCGGCTTCGCCAGCGGGGTTTCCCGGTGGCTGTTCGCGCGCTCGGTCGATGTCTCCGGCAACCGGGGCGCCTTCTCGGCCGGCGTGCAGGTGACGCCGGGAGCGCTCGACCTGTCGGCTTTCCCGTCCGACCTGCGGCCGATCCAGGACGTCGCCACCCTGCCCAGCGGGGCCCCCAGCGGCGGCGTGACGACGCTGCGCTACCAGGGACGTCTCTACACCTGGGACGGGGCGAGGTGGGCTGACATCGCCTCCGCCGGAAACCTGACGGGCCAGATCGGCAGCGACCAGCTATCGAACAGCGCCGTCACCCTGGCGAAATTCGCCGCCGGCATCACTCCGGTCGAGATCCTGGGCGCCCTGCCGGCCACCGCGAACTTCGAGGGTCGGCAGGCCTTCGTCGCCGGCAAGGCATACCGCTACACCGGCGGCCAATGGGTGACCGGCGTTCCAGCGGCCGACGTCCAGGGGCAGCTACAGGCCGCCCAGATCGCCGCGGTCAACGCCGCCGTCGTGACGGGCCAGCTCTCGCCGGACCAGATTGCCAGCCTCCCGGCCGGTAAGGTGACGGGCCAGCTCTCGTCCGACCAGATCGCCAGCCTGCAGGCGGCCAAGCTGGCCGGCCAGATCGTCGGAACCCAGATCACCGATGGCGCGGTGACGGCCGAGAAGATCTTCGCCGCAGCCGTGACAACGGACAAGCTGGCTGCGGGGGCCGTGGTGGCGGGAAAGATCGCCGCCGGAGCCGTGACCGCTGAGAAGCTGGCGGCCGGCTCCGTCGTGGCTGGAAAACTGGCGGCCGACGCCGTGACGGCGGGCACCATCGCGGCCAATGCGGTGACGGCCCGCGAACTGCAGGCCGGATCCGTCACCGCCGGCAAGCTGGCGGCCGGGGCCGTGACGGCCGGCACCATCGCCGCCGGGTCCGTGACGGCCAGCAACCTGGTGCTCGCCGACCCGAGCAACCTGCTGCTCAACCCCGACTTTCAGGGGGGATCGCTCGACGGATGGGTGGTCCAAGACGCCTGGATAAGCGAAGCCCCGGACAACGCCAACGATCCGCTGACCGGCGGCCGGTGGCGCGTCCAAGGGCACGCGCGCATCCCGCTGACCTGGGGGCGTAGCTTCCCCGTCACGGCCGGCGAGGCCTATTACGTCTCCGGGTGGATTTTCAATACCGCCCCGGAGCGTGCCGGCCTGATGCTGTCCTTCGCCGACTCCAACGGCGGGAATGGGTTCGGCTTTGCGCTCGGCGGCTACACCGACGTGAAATCGCAATGGACCTTTGTCGAGGGGATAGTCCCGGTCCCGGCCACGGCGCTGCGCATGTTCTTCATGTGCGTGGTCGAGCACAACGGCAGCGCCTCCCCCACCTTCTGGGGGCGCCTGACGCTTCGGCGGGCCACCGGCGCCTCCCTGCTGGTCCAGGGCTCCGTCACGACCGACAAGCTGGCAGCGGACAGCGTGGTGGCCGGCAAGGTCGCCGCCGCCGCCATCAACACCCGCGAACTGGCGGCGGGCGCCGTGACGGCCGACACCATGGCGGCGGGCGCCGTGGTGGCCGGCAAGCTGGCCGCCAACGCGGTCGTGGCGGGCAACATCGCGGCCGAAGCGGTGCAGGCTGGCGCCATCGCGGCCGGCGCTGTGACCACGGACAAGCTGGCGGCCAACGCCGTGACGGCAAACAAGGTGGCCGCCGGCCAGATCCAGGCAACCCATCTCGCCGCTGGCTCCATCACCGCCTCGAAGCTGGCGGTGGTGCCCAACAACCTTGTCGCGGACCCCTTCATCCAGGATGACGCCTACTGGAGCGCCCAGGGGCCGGGTTACCTGCCGCTCGACGGCACGCACCCGATTGTCGCCGGCATGGGCGTTCCGCGGGCCTTTCATGTCAACTACGCCTCCATGCAGGGCCAGCGCTTGAGCTATCTGCAGCGGTCCATTCCGGTCGACCCTGGGACCGAATACGTGCTGGAAATCGCCGCGGCGGCCGACACCATGCGGCCTTGGGCCGACGTTCTGCAGTACAGCCCATCCGGCGCGGGTCTGGGGGCGGCATCCTACACCCGCTCCGATGGGGTGGTGCAGGGGGCGACCGGCACACTGCTGACCGGGCGGAACCGCCTCTCCTTCGTGACGCCCCCCACCTGCTCGACCGTCCTGCTCCGCTTCGGCGCCGACGCGCTGAACGTTGCCAGCGGGTTTGTCATCTTGTCGGCGGTCAAGCTGACGCGGAAGACGGACGGCGCGCTGCTGGTCGACGGCTCGGTCACCACCCGCCACATGACGGCCGGCAGCATCAACGCCGACCGGCTCGCCGCCGGCAGCATCACCGGCAACCTGATCGCGGCCGAGACGGTGCGGGCCTCGTCCATCCTGGTCGGCACGGCCAACAACGTGGCGCCGGACCCCGCCTGCCGGGACCCTCTGGTGTGGTTCAACTCGACGCAGGGGGTTCCGGCGCCGGGTGACGGGATCAACTACGCGCCGCAGACGTGGTGGAGGACCGAGGGATACGTCTATCTGGCCGCCACCGGCGGGCCGAAGGACTACTTCACCAAGTTCTTCCCGGTGCGGCCGGGATCGAAGTACCGGGTGCGCTGGTCGGTCTACATCCACTCCGACTGGCAGGGCAAGGCCTCCTTCCTGCTCCACCAGCCGGCGGTCGCCTGGAACCTGCTGGGCGCCCCCAACGCCGGGACCTGGGCCGGCTACGGCGTCCCCTACCAGTTCACCGGCTCGAACCTCCCGAAGGACCAGCTTGTGACCTTCGAGGCGGTGGTCGACAACGTGGATGGGCAATGGGGGACACGCTGGCAATTCCGCCTGCTGCACGAGACCACCGCCGGCACGCTGGAAATCGGCGGCATCGAGGTGGTGCCGATGAGCGGGACGACGCTGATCGAGGACGGCGGCATCACCACCGACAAGCTGGCGGCCGGGTCGGTGGTGGCAGGAAAGATCGCCGCCAACGCTGTGACCGCCGGCACCATCGCGGCCAACGCGGTGCAGGCTGGGAACCTCGCGGCCGGGTCCGTCACGGCGGAGAAGCTGTCGACCGGCACGCTGATCACAGACTCGGCCCAGCTTGGCACGGCCACGGTGAAGACCATCACCATCGAAGGGAACGCGGTCACGGTCCCGACGACGGGCTACGACGGCAATACCTACACGATGACATCGGCGTGGGTGCCGGTCGGCAACACGCCGATTATTGACTCGGTTGGGCAACCTATCTTGTTCATCGCAAGCTGCATGAACATCCTCTATGGCGTCACCTACCCGAGCGGTCGCGTCGGCGTGCCGATGCTGGAGTTCCGCTTGATGCGGGCCTACTACGACTTCAACTCCCAGCAATGGGGGTGGGTGGACCTCACCCCGCCGCTCGGCGGCCAGATCTCCGACACCGACGTTGGCGGCGGGTCGCTGATCTCCGGCATTTCCAAGCCCTGGTGCTTCTCCATCGTGGATAACACCCAAGGGGCTGGGCGCTTCTCCTACCAGCTATGGGCGCGGCGCGCGGACAACGGAATGAGCCCGTTTGGCTGCCAAGTCGCGTACGTTTCCACAACCGCAATCGAGGTCAAGCGATGATGCGCTCCTATACCGCCTGGGATCGCGCGACCGGGCGCGTCCGGCAGGCCTGCAGCGGCCCGGAGGCGACCGCGGAACTGTCCTTCCCCGGCTACGCCATCTTGTGGGACGTCATGCTGGACGCCGCCCGCGAGTATGTGGACCCGTCGACCGGGGAGCCGCGCCCCCGCCCCATCCTGGACGGCCTGGAGGCCGACAAGACCAGCATCCAGGCCGATGGGCTGGACACCGCAACAATCCGCGGCATCCCGGCCGGCGCCATCGTGCGGATCGGCGCCCTGCAATACCAGATGGACGAGCCCACCCTGGAGTTCTCGACCATCTTCCCCGGCCGCTACGCGATCCATGTGGAATCCTGGCCCTACCTGACGCGGGAGATACTGATCCATGCGCGTTAAGTTCACCGGTCGTGACGCGACATGGGATGAGGTGCAGGCGGAGGCCCGCAGCCGCCTCGCCGACTGCGATCATGTGATGGTCGCGGACTCGCCATACACCGCCGAGTGCCGCGAGGCCTACCGGGCCTACCGGGCGGCCCTGCGGGCCATCAATCGTGATTTCCCCAATCCGGCCGCCGTCGTCTGGCCGGCTGCACCTCAGAAGGTGAAACATGCAGACGCCTGATCTTTGCAGCGCGCTGATCCGTCTCATCGAGCGCGATTTCCACTTCGGGAGGCACCTCGATGTCGAGGGAAAGCCGGATCCCGACTGGCTCTATGCCTGCCTCGCCATGGCGGCTATCGGCCATTCCCAGCGCGACCGCTATGCCGCGTTCGCGGCGGCGGCCATCGGCCTGCTGTATAGCGACGCCAAGGCGGCACTGCTGCTGTCGATCGAGCTTCCCCCGGCGGTGGCCCGGCTGCTTCTGGATGACAGCATCAGCTTCCCACAGCCCCAGACCCCGCCCCAGCCGGCGGCGCCCTACACGCCTCCCGATCAGGCCCCTGATCCCGTCTCTTGATCCGCGACAACACTCCAATCCTTAGGCCGCCATCAGGCGGCCTTTTTTCATGCCCGGAGGACTTCTGTGATCCGCTCCGTCACCGACCTCACCGCCGGCACGGCGGCCGCCACGATGCCTCTCTGGGTGGTCTACCTGCAGGGCTGGCTGACCTTCGCCACCGCGGCCGGCGGCTTCGCCCTCGTCCTGATCCGCCTGGCGATCGCTTGGCGCGAATGGCGTTCGCGCGCCACCGGCACCAGTCGCTGGTGGTGATCGACCGCACCCCTCGGCCGGCGCCGCCGGCCCAACCTGAAGGAATGACCATGAACCCGCTGTTCGCGGCGTCGCTGCCGCTCATCCTGCCGCTCATCAAGGAGTCGGAGTCGCTGAAGCTGACCGCCTACCTCTGCCCCGCCGGCGTCCCGACCATCGGCTACGGCCACACCGGCGGCGTCCAGCTCGGCGACCGCATCACGCCGGCGCGCGCCGAGGAGCTGCTGCAGACCGACTTGGCCGAGGCGGCGGCGATCGTCGACCGGGCGGTCACCGTGCCCCTCACGCCCGGCCAGTATGGGGCGCTGGTCAGCTTCGTGTTCAACGTCGGCGCCGGCCGCGCGGCCTCCGGAAAGGACCCCGGCAAGGACGGCTTCGTGCAGCTGCGCAACGGCAAGCCCTCCACCATGCGCGTCAAGCTGAACCGCGGCGATTTCGACGGGGCCGCCGCCGAATTCGGCAAGTGGATCAAGGGGGGTGGTCGGGTCCTGCCCGGCCTGGTCAAGCGGCGCCAGGCCGAGCGGGCGCTGTTCGAGGGGGTGTCGCTGGCCGCGGCCACGGCCGAGGCGCCGATTGCGCAGGCGGTCGAGCCGGTCGGGCCGCCGCCGGTCGCGCAGTCCGCGCCGGGCCGGGTCGCCGCCGGTGGTCTCGCCGTCGGTGGCGCACTGACGCTGGTCAGCGAGCTGGTGACGCCGGCGCTCCAGGTGGCGCAGCAGGCACAACAGGTGGCCGACCAGGTGCAGGTCGCGCAGCAGCAGGTCGCCGGCGTCGTCGACGTCTGGCAGGGGCTGCTGGCCAAGGGGCCGCTGGTCGCGGCTGGCGTGCTAGCGGTCGCGCTGGTCGCCACTATCATGGCGCTCGTCCGGGAACGCCGCGCGACGTCGCTGTGAGAGGGCAGGGCCGCCGCGACTGCCGGCGGCCCTTACCCCTCGGGGGATAGCCGGCCGGCTCGGCGCAGGAAAGTTTCGCAGCGCTCGACCTCCTGCGCCAGCCAATCCTCGTACCCCGGGTCGCCTTCGCCCGGCAGCTCTCCGGGCTGGGCGTGGCAGCCGCGCCGCCGGCACCGCCGACACCTGG
This sequence comes from Azospirillum thermophilum, assembly GCF_003130795.1. Taxonomy (NCBI): domain Bacteria; kingdom Pseudomonadati; phylum Pseudomonadota; class Alphaproteobacteria; order Rhodospirillales; family Azospirillaceae; genus Azospirillum; species Azospirillum thermophilum. The sequence continues at coordinate 28,455 of NZ_CP029360.1, read as the reverse complement.
CCGCCCGGGCGATGGCGACGAAACTTGCCTGGTGCCCGACCTGGCGTAGCAGGTCGGCCAGCGGCACCTCGGCCGCGTGCCCGCAGCCCGGGGCGGTGCAGTGGATCTCGACGGCGCGGCAGCCGGCCCGCCACCAGTGCTCCAAGGACCAGTACCCGAAGGTCCGTGTTGGTCGCGGCATGGCTACGGCACCGGCCGGCCAAGCCGGAACCGGTTTTCGTCGCTATAGGCCCAGGCGAGGAGGGCCTCGGCCTTCCGGACCTCGGTCTCCAGCCATTCCCGATAGCCGTCGGTGCCGGCGCGCGGCGGGTCGGCAATCTCGACGTGGCAGCCGTGGGCGCCGCAAATTCGGCAGACGCAGCGGCGGGCCAACTGCACCAACATGGTGCCCGGGTGGAGGCGCCGCAGCAGCTCCTCGACCCTCAGCCACTCCCAATGGGTGCAGCCCGGCGCCACGCAGAAGGCGCGCAGGCGCGTGATCCCGCAGCGCCGCAGCGTCTCGATCGCCGTGTCGGCGTAGAGCGGCGTCAGGCCGCTGATGTCCGGTCCCCACCACATGACAGGAACAATAGCGGAACAGTTTCCGTCTGGAAAGAGAGCCGCCTCAAGCCTGATCGCCGGCCATATGGCGCATGATCTCTTGCGCCAAGCTGTACGGCACCGACGCCAGCTCCCCCCGGTAAATCCAGTCCAGCGGAATCCGAAACCGATTGGAAAGCGCCAAGCCGACGTCCAGCGAGGCGCGTCGCGAGCCCGCCTCATACTGCGACCAGGCCTGAGTTGTGATGCCGATCGCCTCCGCGATTTCCGTCGACTTCAGGTTCAGCCCAAGCCGGGTCGCGTGAAGCCGCCGGCCGATCTCCAGCGGGTGATGCGGCGGTAGCACAGTGCTGGTCATTCTCATCCCCCGTAATCCATTGCTGCCGGCGCGAAGCAGCCGGCCGTCTCCTCCCACAGGGCCAGGACCCGCCGGCGGCCGGCCCGGGCGAGCCCGGCGGCCTCCTCCGGCGCGTTGGCCCACGGGTGACGACGGCGGTGCATGGTCTGCGCGAGGCGTGCCGCGCACTGCTCGTCCAGTGGGCGCCCGCGTCACGGCTGTTCAGGCGGCGTCGCGGACATCGGGCATGAAGGTCTTGCCCAGCGCGCGGAAGGCCTCGTCCACCTGGTCCCAGCGGGAGGCGTGGAACAAGCTGAACAGGCGGTTCACCGCTTTCTGGTCGGCGCCGATGGCGCGGGCGAGGTCGGCCTTGCGCCAGCCGCGGTCGCGCAGCGCGCGGTGGAGCAGCACCTTGGTCCAGGCCTGCGACGGCAGGACGATCACCGGCCGGCCGTCGGCCGGCGACGGATCGGGCACCGCCTCGCGATCGTCGATCAGGGATTGGATCATGGCGAGGGCGGCCTGCCGCACCCGCTCGGCCGCCTCCTCGCGCGTCGCGCCTTCGTCGTGGGTGCCCGGCAGATCGGGGACGGAGGCGATGACGGTGCCGCCCTCCTCGTCGAACACGATGGGATAGATCATGGGTCGCCCTCCTTGGCGGTGCCGGCAAATTCCGGCGATGGTCTCGACTATCTGCTGTGGGGCCGTTGGCCTGGATCACTCCAGGCCAACGTCCTTCCGTGAAAGGCTCAAACTCGTCAGGATCTTGTCCACCAGCCTGTCGGAGAGTTCGTAACCGCCGCCATGAAATGGGATGTCGGCCTTACGCCCCTGGTGGACTGCGATCTTGTGACCGCTGGACTTGTTCTTGATCACTCCGCCGACCCGCTTGATGGCGGCGGCGAGGACCCGTGGTTTCGTTGGCATGTCTCCCTCGCTCGTTGCTGATGTGAGGAATATGGCAGATCTGCCCCATGCCGTCAACAAGAAAAGTGGCAGATCTGCCCTATTCTGTCGGTGAGGTGACGAGGACGTGGTGGCATCGCCGGCGGGGGCTGCGGCTGGCGGTCGCGGGCCGGGCCGGGTCAGCGGGCGCAGCTGGAAGCCACCGTCAGCGCCTACCGGGAAGCGCCGACGGTAACGCGGACATCCAAGAAAATTGTGAAGACAATCAAGGGGTTTGGCTATGGCAACGGTCCCTCTAAAAGGGACCGTTCGCAGCAGTTCCAGAATAGGCCTGCCAAGCCGCGATTGACATTTGTATACGCGAGTGTATATACAGAAAGTGCTCCCGCCGAATGGCCTTAACTGGCACAGCGGGAGCTTTTTCAACCAGACGTAGGGTGTCTGTCATGTCTCACTGCCAAGCTAGAAATAGCTTTCCTATCAAACCGTTAAGAGAAACAACATGGAATTCGAGTGGGATGATGAAAAGAACGAACGCAACTATCTAAAGCACGGCGTTCGTTTTGATGACGCGATGTATGTATTTGAAGGTCCTACCATAGTGCGGCCTGATCTCCGCGATTATGGTACGGAAACTCGGTTTGTGACTTTCGGTCACGTGGATGGTCGCCTCCTGGCGGTGGTCCACACTTGGCGCGGCAATGTCTGTCGCATCATCTCAGCAAGGAAGGCGAACAAACGTGAACAACGAGCGTATCATTCGGCGCTCCTTGGCCACGCCCCGGACTCAGCCAGCTGACTGGTCGAAGTTCGACGCCCAGACGGATGCCGACATCGAGGTCGCCGTGAAAAGCGACCCCGATGCCGCTCCTCTAGCCGACGACACGTGGTTTAAAACTGCGCGCGTTGTCGAACCTGTTAATAAACAGGCGGTTAGCATTCGACTGGATCGGGACGTGTTGGAGTGGTTTCGCGGCAACAGCGACCGCTACCAGACCAAGATTAACAACGTGCTCCGGGCATACATGGAGCACGAAAAGGCCAAGCGCGCCTAATATTCCCCCTTAGTGAACCGGCGTCACGGCTGCTCCCCGGACGCCCGTTCGCACCCCTGTCTTTATGCCCGCCGCAATGGCGCCAATCCTCTATTGGTTCGACTGATAGATCAACGGGATCACGCCCTGCTGTTCAAGGATCTGTCGTGTTTCACCGCGGAACTCGCTCGCTGGCGCTACCACCACGAACACCGTCCCCGGCCAGTGCTTGCGGTAGAGCTGGATCTGGCGCAGCAGCTTTCCTACGGCAGGAATCCTGGTCTTTGCCTCGAATGCTACTCGAATTCTCTGCTCAGATCCTTCCTCCCAAGTGGACTGTCTGGTTTGGTTCCAGAGAAGCTCAACTCTCAGACCAATCGACCGCCTGAAGATGTACGTTACCAAGTCGACAGCACCCACGTCGTGGCCGCCTCTGTTCTGGACGATTTCTTCCCAGATCGGTTTACCGATCCTAATTGATGGTGGCGTGGGTTCTGGTGGCTGGTGGCCGGTCGCCCATTCCAGGGTTTCCCTGTAGGTCTCGTACGTAAGCTGACCGCATTGGTGATGGTCAATGTACGGCTCTAGGTACTGCCAACCCCGTGGCCCCCCATCCTCATCCACTGTGTAACCAAGTCCGACCATGTCCAGTAGTGCACACGGCCGTTCCCGGATCAGCCGATCCACCCACCGCACGATTGCGTCATGCTGCGGCAGCTCCAGTTCGGCATCGTCAAAGAGCTTCTGCTGGTAGTTTGGTTGTACCTTCCCCATGGTCGCCCCCTAACTTTCCGGTATGCGGGTATGAGTGCAACCCATACCCTTTGCCTTCCAGCTTAGCTATCCGCTATCGGGACGACCCTATGTGTGGTTCAGGATGGCCCTGCAGTCGAAAGCGGCTGCTTTCCTATCGCCGCGAGCGACCGGTTGGCCATGGCGACCAGCTCATCTGCGGATCGAATGCGGCCGTTGATCTTGTAGAGTCCCTCACCAGCACCGACCACCACGTGGTCCCGGCTCATGAGGTGACGGCGCGCCTGGTCGATCAGCGTTTCGCTGGCGGGTGGCGCCATTCTCGTGCGGCGCCAGTTGCTTGCACTCCAGTCGCTCCATAGCCCGTCGACCTTGATCCGGCGCCGTCCGCCGGCGCGTCGCTCCACGACGATGTGGCGGCTGGCCTCCAACCGCTGCAGGGCGGCGGCTGCCCAGTTGTCGCCTCTCCCAACCAGGTCGCCCAGGGTCGTCAGGGACGGGCAGGGCAGGTTGCCCTGTGCAACACGGCGCAGGTAATCAAGCAGCCGGGTGTCGTCCGGGGGCAGCGGCGCAAGGTCGACGTCTTGAATCGGTTCCGGCGCGACTACCGGTGTCACAGCAGGGGGCTCCGGTACCGGTGCGGCGACAGGCTCAACAACGGCCGCCGCGGGCGGCGCCGGAACCATCGGCAGAACCCGCACGACGCGCTGCAGCGCCAGCTGGTAGCGGGCGCAGATCTCCTCGATGGGCATGCCCTTGGCGGCGGCCCGCCTGATCTTCCGGTCGAGGTCGAGGTCTCTTGCCATGCGCGTCAACTCCATGCAGAGCTTCAGCGGCGCCGGCGGCCCTCCATGGCCGCCCGGGCCTGGTCCAGGTACTCTGGGCTGTGGTGCTTGTAGAGGGCGGTGGTCCGGGCCTCGGTGTGGCCCAGGAAGCCGCTGATCTGCCAAGTATCGACGCCGCGCTGGGCCATCCATGTGCCGGCGGTATGGCGCAGCACGTGGGGCGTCACGCCGGCGAGACCTGCGCGGGCAGCCACCGTGCGGAACCCGGTGCGGCAGCTCTCCACCGGCCGGCCGCGCCAGGTGATCACGAAGGGGTTGGCCGCCGTCTTGCGGGCTTTCCGCAGCAGGATCAGCAACGGCCGCGGGATCGGAACGGTCGGCCGCTGCTTCGCCGTCTGGCTGCGGCCGGTCGGCAGGTAGCGGATCATCCCGGCCTGCAGGTCCACCCGATCCCACGTCAGTTCGACGATCGCCGAGTGGCGGGCCCCTGTGTAGAGCGCGAGCGCGGTGAAGAGCAGGATGTGCGGCGGCGATCGCCGGGCCGTCCACAGCAGCTGCGCAGCCTCCGAGACGGTCAGCCAGCGGTCGCGCGGCGGGCGTTCCGTGCCGGCCTCTATCTTCGGGACCATCGTCAGGCGGCCGACGGCATGGGCCCAGCGCAGGGCGGCACGCAGCACCACCAGTTCCCGGTCGACCGTCGCCGGCGCGACGCCAGCCGCCGGCTGCTCCCTGGTCAAGCCGCGGCCGCGGCCGGTGCTCTCCCGGTGCCGGCGGTACGCCGACACGGTGGCCCTGGTGACGTCGGCAACGGTGCGGGTGCCCCACCACGCGGACAGGTGCTCGATCGCCACGCCGATCGCCTTCGTGGCGCGCACGTCGGGCCCATGTTCGAGGGCGTACCAGACCAGGGCCTGCTCGACCGTCAATTCTGCGGGCCCCCGGAGACGACCAGCAGCGGGGTCCGCTGCGGTTGATCTGGTCGCGAGGAATTCCGCGAGCGCTGCTTGAGCCCGGCCGCGATCTCCCGCACCCGTGGAGACGAGGCGGCTACGTCCTTTTTCGGTGTAGGAGATGTAGTATTTCTTGCGCTTCTTGAGCCAGACGAGGTGGGGGCCGGAATTTTTTCTGGGCATTCCCTCACCCTTGCGAGCCAAGCCTGAACGATCTCGGCGGTATACCAGTAACCGCCGCCGATCGCGTAGTAGGACAGCCGGCCGGCCTGGCGCTCCATGCACAGCAGCTCGGCCGGAACGCCGATCCGGCGCGCCAGCTCCACCTCATCGAACAGTTGGGGCAACTCGGGCTTGGTGGCCATCAATGGACCGTGGGGCCGTCCAAGGCGACTTCACCGCGCGCCATGGCGCGGTAATAGCAGATCACGAACTCGCGGACTTTCCGCACTGTCGCCGGCACCTGATCAGCCGCCAGCGTCGCCAGCAGTGCATCACCGCTCGACAGACCGGCCCGGCGCGCGATCTCCCCCAGGCACTCCAGGAAGTAGGGCTCGAGCCGCCGCTTCGCTGCGGCGACGGTGATCTCGGTGGCGGTCATCTTCGCCTGTGGCATCGGAGGCTCTCCTGCAGGTGGGTTGGCGGCCGCCGCCCGGGTACGTGGGGGGAAGGCGGCGGCCGCCGCTGTGGTGTCCGTCACGACCCGGACACCGCAGATCAATGGATGGTCAGCCTGCGCTCGGCTTCTTCCTTCCGGAGCCATTCGCGCAGGAACGCGACAACCCTCGTCTTGCTCATGCAGCTGTGGCTCCAGTGGCAGCCGGACTGGTCGATGTAGCTCGATATCTCGTACCGGCTCTCGTCATCGCCGCACCGGCTCAGCTGCAGCCCGATCTTGCTGTCAGGCAACGTGACCTTGACCGACCGTTGTCCGTCGATGAAGGGGGCGACGGCCACGGCGAATCTCTCCATCAACCGCCCGTCGATCTGGTTACCGCCGCTGTAGGTGATCAGCAGCGGCAGATCAGCATCGGGCGCCGGGTCCGGCTGCCGGGCGCGGTCGACCAGGTCCTGTGCATCCTGATCAGCGGACTGTTGCGGCTGCCCTGGCGTGGCGATTCCATAGCCCCGCGCGAGTTCCCTGAGCGCCGGCGACAGGTCGCCGGCGGGAGTCGCAAGATGGTCGGCGACCCAGGCGGCGAAAGCCTCGAGCAGCTGCAGCATCGGCATGCTCATCAGCCGGCTCAAGATCAGCCCCGTGGCCTCCTCATCACGGGCCGCCACGCGACCGCGGCCGATCGGCATGACGTCGCCGCCAAGAGTGGCCAGCGGTCCGCCAGATCGGCACAGCGACGCGGGCAGGCCAGGGTCGTCGCTGGGACCGCGCTCGAGAACCCCTGCATCCTCCTCGCTGCGCAAGGCATCCGCCAGCAGCAGCGCCAGGGCGGTGCGGCTGTCCTTGGCGATGCGGTCGGCCAGCGACTGGCGGAGCTGCGCCACCTGTTCCTCGTCCCGCCGGCGTTGCGTCGCGTCCGGGGCCTGGGTTGCCGTCGTCTGGTCCTGCGGCGCGACCGACGGGGTCCAGGTCTCCGGCTCCGGGGCAGGGGCAGGGGCAGGGGCAGGCCGTGCTTGCTCCTGCCGTGGCAGCAGCTCGTCATGGATCGTGATCACACCGGTAATCGGGTGCATCAGCACCAGCACGCCGGCGCCGGCCTCGTCGCTGCGCTCCGGCTCGAAGCGGTTTGCTGGAAACCAGCCATCCTCCAGGAACTCGGCCCAGGCCCAGGCCTCGGCCATCGCGTCCGCCAGGGACTTGCCGGCCGCGCGCTGGGCCGCCAGAAACTCCTCCCGGTCGGCGAAGTAGCGGGCGCCGTTGTCCAGCGTAATGATCCGGCCGGCGAAGCCGTCGAGGTCGAACTTCGCGCGGGTGACGGGCACCAGGCCGTCGGTGACGGCGTCACGCAGCTGCTGCAGCGTCTGGTAACGGTCGATGTGGCGGAGGACCTCGGCCTGCCTCGCGTGGCTGGCCGTCCCCAGCACATAGGCCTGGGAGACGGTCAGCAGGCCGGCACGCATGGCACGCTGCGCCTGGTCGCACAGCTTCTGCAACATGCCGACGCGCAGCTGCACATGGCGCGCGCTGCACCCGATCTCCTGCGCGATCGTGCTCGGCCGCCAGCGGTCAGGGTCAAGGGCGATCAGGTCGGCGAAGCCCTGCGCCTCGTCCAGGGGGTGGACGGCCTCGCGCTGCAGGTTCTCCAGGATGGCCATCGCCGTGTGACGGGCGTCGTCGGCGTCGACCACCGCCACCGGGATGATCGGCTGATCGGGGTCCAGGTCTCCGGCCTCCGCCAGCAGGCTGGCCGCGCGGAACCGCCGCTCGCCGGCGACGATCACGAATTCGGGCTGGCCCGGCTGGGGATCGTGCCGCACGACCAGGTTCTGCAGAATCCCGAAGGACCGGATCGAGTCCGCCAACTGCCGCAAGGTCTCCGGATCGAAGTGCTTGCGCGGGTTGCGCGACGACCGCCGCAGGACGCGCAGCGGGAGCAGCACCCGCTCGCCCCGAAACGATTTCGCAGGCAGCCCGGTACCGGTCTGCACCGCCTGGGTCAGCGCTTCCGGCTCCACCCCGAAGAAGGCCGCGACCGCCCCGAGCTCGGCTGCCGGCAGGTCGGTTGCCATGCCGACAAACAGGCGCTCCAGGGATGCCTTCGGTATGCCTGCAGCCTTCGCCAGATCCGGGATCCCCATTCCTGCCGCGCGCATCCGTTCGAACAGGCTGGCAGCCAACGGGCTGATCAGCAACGTGGTGTCAGGCATGATCGGCCTCCTGGAGGGCGCGGTGGCCGGCAATGGTCACCCGGCTACCCCACACCCAGCCGCGGTTGCGGCACTTGCGCAGGATCACGGCCGGCGCCGCGGCCAAGCCGGGCAGCTCGTCCAGACAGGCACGGCCGATGTCCACCATGTGGCGCAGGGCCGCCAGCAGGTCCGATTCAGTCAGAGGTGGCGGTGCATACTCCCGCGGGCGACGTGTAGCACGGCAAAGCTGCTGCACGGCCCTGGTGTGCGCGTCTGGAACCATGGCGGCAATCCCATCGGGGTAGTTCTGCCCCAATTAATTGCCGTTTCGTGTCTATTTTTCCAGCGGAAAATACCGTCCCTGCGTCTTTTTCGCGCGGCCGCCGCGCACGCAGAACGGTAGCGCCTCATCAACGACTCGCCCGGCACGCAACCCCTCCGCCAGGGAATCGATGAGATCGAGCATCAGCTCGCGGTCAGGAGCCTCCTCCGCCAGCTCGCGGAGCAGGGCCAGCTTGACTTCCCGGTCATCGTCAGTCTCGGCAGGTGCTTTGGCGATCACCGCGTTCAGGTCAGCGAATTCATCGGCGAGCGCCGACGGCACCGACGCCGCGCGCTCGATGCGGCGGACGACGTCGAGCCGACGGCGCCACAGCCGGGAAAGGGAACCAAGCATGAGAGCAAAATAGGCGCCTACTGTGCGCCGCGGCAACACGCCATCGTATGGTGGTGTAAAAGTTGAGCAGATGGTAGCAAATCGCTAACCATAATCGGATTTCTAAACCGAAATATTCCGCTCGATCACTGCTTCCAGCGCCTTCATCAGGTACCGGCGGCCATCCTTGGTCAAGCATACTATAGTATGTCGCTGGTTCAATGGGTTTCGCTCGGCGACCAAGAGTTTCTGCGACGCCCAACGCCGCACCATGCGCGAGACGACGTAACGGGACACGCCGGTGCGCTGGTAGAGGTCCGCAGTGGTCAGGGGCTCCCCTGCCAGATCGGCACGGGCAATCGCCAGCCACAGGGCTCTGATCGCCGGGTCGCGCATTCCGACGGCGTCGGCCCACGTGTCGAAGGCCTCGATCTCAGATACTGCCTGCAGGTACTGTTCCGGGTCGTATGGTCCCGACCAGCCCGCAGGACCGGGCAGATCGGCAGTCATGCTGCCGATCTGGTCAGTCTTCCTCCCTCGGTGCGCGCTTCCTGCTGGTTCCGGCCGGCCGGCCTGGTCGGCGCTGGTGCGGCCGCCCCTCCTCGTCCACCAGCGTCTGCAGCTTCACGTCCAGCTCGTCCATGATGCCTACCGGCATCAGGCGGCGGTCGCCGCGGTATATCCAGTCCAGCGACAGGCCCCACCGCACGCACAGCGGCTCCAACTTTTCGGCATCGGGCAGGGCCCGGCCGTACTGGATCGTGGTGTAGCGGGACTGCGAGGTGCCCATCACCTCGGCCATTTCAGTCACGGTCAAGCCGGCATACAGGCGCAATGCCTCTATTCGCTGACCGACCAAGAGGTACGGCCTGCCCGGGGTGTTCGAGCGGATTGCCATGGCCGCGATTATGGCGGCTCCGTCCAAGCAGGTATTTGCCCTTGTACGGTGTTTAGTCCTATGTTGCTTAATTGCCGTGCCAGGACTATTAATGACAGTCGCGGGTTGAACAGGCGGGTCAGACAGATCGTGCAAGTCCACATCATCGCTCCCGGCGACCGGGTGATGCAGCTGCAGGAGCTCCACGACCGCTACATCGTTGGCGAACCGCTGGACCTGCTCGCCAAAGAGGTCGGGCGCGGCCGCACGTCGATCCTGAAGCTCTTCCGCGCCTACGGCCTGCCCGTACGTCCCCGTGGCAAACCGAAGCGCCGGGAGCCGTGATCCATGGCCAATCCGCTGCCTGCTACCCATCACCGCCTTCTCCATGCTGTCCGACCGGACCTGCACGCTACATGCCATAGCAAGCGTCCCCTGCCTGCTACGGGCAGACCCCAATGGGAACACACCGGGGTATGCATAATGCAGTGCATCCGGCACAGCATCGCGAAATGCGAGGCCGCTACGCTAAGCGGGGCGGGCGGCCATGCATAGCGTCGAAACTGATACCGTTCATGGAGTCGGGCCCCGGGTGCGGCTGTTCCTGCGTGCCCGGTTCCGCGGGCCGCGGGCCAAGAATGTCGCCGCCGCCTTCGGGATCTCGGTCCCGCTGGCTTACAGGCTGCTGCAGGGCTACGCCCCCCGCATGTGGCTGTTCGAGGAGATGGTGGCCCAGTTCGGCAGCGACTTCCTGCGCGCCGTCTTCGCCGAGGCCTTCGCAGCCGAGGATGCCCGGCTGCAGCAGCTCGAGGACGAGGTGCGGTCGCTGCGGACCCAGCTCAGCGCCGCCCGGACTCCGAGCGGCTTCGGTGAAGAGGGGGCGGCCGCGCCGGCGATCAGCACCAGGATGAGCGCGTTGGTGGCCAGCCTGGTGGCCACCATTCCGTGTTCAGTGCGGGCGGGAGAGCCGGCATGATGACGGGGGCACAAGAGTACGCAGGCCCACCGGCCCTACTGCGCTCGGATCACATTCACCAGGCCGAAGGCGACGGCAACGATGCCGGCGTTCACCGCCAGCACGGTTCCGATGATCTGAATCAGCGTCGGAAGCTGGGAAACCCGGCCTTCCAGGGCCGCGAGCCGCTCGCCCTGGCGTCGCTGCTCGGCACGAACTTCCTTCAGGTCGGCCCGGACGTCGTTCAGGTCGCCCTGCAGAACCGTCAGCGCCGGCTCAAGCCGTCGGAGAATGTCCAACGCCTCATCGGCTCGGCCGGGCTGGCGCGGGGATGGGGCGTTCATGAACTTTCCCTCCGGCGTAAATGCATCTCGAGCGTACATTATGTGGGGTCGGACCGGCACTGTTTCCTGTGCGCCGATCGTCCAGTGGTCCGCTCAGTGGGGGTTGCACCAGTTCTGCAGGTTCCCGATGATACGTTCGCCGTGCGTCCTCTGCTCCGGGGACATGTTTCCAGAAACCATTTCGAAAACCTTCCGCAATCCACCTCGCGGCACGATTCCGTTGACCTCCAGGTAGGACCCCAAGAACAGAAGGAAGTGGGACAGCGTGACGGATTCGTAAGCCAACTGCACCATGCTGTCGGTTCGCTTGCTGGTGGTTTCGCTAACCAAATTGACGATGTTCATTGCCTTCGCCATCTCGGTGAGAACCTCGGTCTGGCGGTTCATCAGGTCAGTGTGGACGGCCGTTATGCGATTGTCCAAACGCTCAAGCTCCGCGGTCAGCCCTTCCAGCGTGCCCGGCGCCGGCGGGGGAAACACCTCTGGCATTGGTTGGCGCTGCGCCGCAGGGATCGCGCGACTGGGCGCAGGCTTGTGCTCGATCAGCACCTTCACGCGCACCCGGAGATCGGCAAGCTCCTCGCGGAGATCGAGAACCTGTCGTTCGAGTTCCGCGACCGCCGGATCCGGTCTCTTTCCAAACATCTGGTTTGCCTCCATGGGTTGACTGGCCTCGACCATGGTAGGCAAGGCGCGAGCGGGAGTCGATCCCGCTCGCGCTCTAATTGCATAGCGCCGTATGCAAAATGTGCTGGTTCTGATATTTTTCCGGGCAGCTGCTTGACCAGTCCCAGGGGTTTCGCCATCCTTTGCGGTGGAGCGTCGAAACTCCGTTCAGGCGGCTGGCCGCCCGCGCATTTCGCGATGCGGCTTTTTTCGTGCCCGGATTCTGTCCGGAACGGTCTCCCTATGGCGGGAGGGCGGGTAATAAGGCTTCGGCCGAATAACCGCGCCTGCCCTGAACAGGTTCGAACCTCCCGCCGCCAGGGTGGGTCGTCGAAGCCTTTCCTTGCGGCGTCCTGTAATGCCGTTCAGGGGGCTTCTTTCATGACCCAAGACACCAGAGATCTGTCCGCGTTTTCGCCAGCGGACATCAACACCACAGTCAACCATGAGCCGCGAATCAGCCACCTGCGGCTGGCTGAAATCCTCGGCTACTCCGTACCCTGGAAACTGGCGCAGTTGATCGCGCGCCACCTTCCAGCGCTTGAGCGTTTCGGGGCGGTTTCTACCACCGTGGTAGAAACCGGAAAACGCGGCGGTCGGAAGGGGAAGATCCTCTGGCTGAACAAGCGCCAGGCCATCTACATCACGACCAAGTCGGAAACGGACCGGGCGACCGACATCACCATCGCGGTGGTCGAGGTGTTCGACGCGGCGGCGGCCGGCCGCGCTCCCGGCCTGTCGGAGATCGAGGCCGACGTCGTCGGCCACCTGCGGCGGATGACGCCGGCGCAGCGCGAGCGGCTGCGGCTGCTGGCGGCCGCCGGCGACCTGAAGACCGCCCGGTCGCCCAACGCGCCCGGCGCCGCCGCCCTGCCACGCCCGGAGCCGGAACCCTTCTTCTGCACCGGCTGCGCCGCGCGGGCCGAATGGCAGGCCGATCCCGGCCTGCGCGACCGGGCGGCCGCCCGCGCCCCGACCCAGGCGACCTATGCGGACATCCGGGCGTTCCCGCTGCTGTCCGGCCCGCTCACCCGCACGGAGATGGACATGCTGGCGGCCCACCGTCTGGCGCTGCGGGATTCGATGCTGCGCCAGGGCCAGGACGCCTTGAACGCCGTCGCCTCGGCGATCGGCACGTTGATCGGCCAACAGGTGATTGGCGAGCTGCGGCGAGAACCGCGGAAGGACCAGAGGAAAGGGGGCGACGATGCTTGATGCCTACGACCGCGCGGATGCCATGTGGCTGCGCTTACGAGGCGCCTGCCGGATCGCCCCCGCGTCCAAGGCCTGGGCCTACCCCGACCGCTGGCTGCGCCGGGTGCTCGGCCTCGATCCGCAACGGATGACGCCGGCGGACGGCGAGTGCGCGTGCATCGCCATGGAGCGCGACCTGCGCGCCATCCAGGCCGCCAATCGGCGGGCAGCACCGGGGGCGCCATGACAGCGGACGCGCGCAAGGGCTTTCGCGCGGCCGTCGGCCGGTTCCGTCTCGCCCTGTTGCTCGCACCAGGGCTGACGGACCGCGACCGGCGCATCGGGCTGGTGATGCTGGAGCAGGTCAACCGGCAGGTCTGGTCGACCTCCGAAACCCTCGTCACCTGGATCGGGGTGGACACCCTGGCGGCGGCGCTGGGCGAGTGCAAGCGCAACATCCAACGGGCCAGGGCGGCGTTGCGCAGCGCCGGCGTGCTGGTGGCTTGCCACGCCGGCGGCCGCGGCCCCGGGGACACCGCCCAGCTCGCCTTCGATCCGGGCTGGCTGGCCAGCACGGAAGCGCATATGCGCGCCCACGGCCTGCTCGCCCGCCTGGGCTATGGCGCCGAGCCGCAGGAGGATGACAGCGTTGTCGCCCTTCATCGTCCTGTCACCCTTGGCGCCAACGATAAGGGTGACTCGCTCCAGGGGCAGGGTGACACCAGCGTCACCCATCCGGCCGCAGATCCGGCGCAGGCGGCCGGAAAGGATGACGGTTCTGTCGCCCTTTCCGCCGCGGCGGCCGGCCATCCTGTGGATAACGCCGCCGTGCCCGCCGCGACAGGGCAGGAAAGGGTGACACATCAGGCCGAGAAGGGTGACAGATCGCATCGATTTAGGGTGACAGGCGTGTCACCCGAACCCTGTATTAACCCTGGAATCAACCCAGCGCCCGCGCGCGCGAGACGGCCGGCGCGCTGCGGCGGTCCACCACCCGATCAGAAATCGCTCATGCTGCCGATTCCCGGCGGTCGCCAGATCGGCGAGACCGTCGCCGCAGCGCGGCAGGTCGCCGACGGCAAGGCGGAGCAGCGGCTGGACGCCCTGCTGGACCGGGCTGCGCAGCTCCTCGGCTCCCGGGGGAACGGTGCGCTTGCGGTATCGACCCTGCAATCGACCGACCCGGCGCTGTACCAGGGGCTTCTCCGCGGGCAAGCCGTACCGGATCAGGACCTCCAGCAGGCGCTCCAGCGCTCGCTGGACGCCTTCCAGGGCGCTGGGAGGGTTGCAGCGCCCACCTCGCTGCCCCCCGCGCTCAGCGAGGCTCAGGTGGCGGCCGTGGTGGCGCGTGTCGTGGCCGCGATGACCCCGGGCATCGTCCAGACGACGCTGGACGCCCTTCGTGCGCAGCAGGGGGTCGCCGCTTAGGATCATAGTCCGCAAATCGGATGGATTACCCCCGCCTGCTGTGATAATACTCCCAATTTGAGGCGCCCCAGCGTCGCGGATTGGGGGTCACCATGGGTAGCACGCCGACGGACACCGCGATCAGAGACGCAGACGAGGCCTCGCGCGTCCTGGCGGAGATCGGCGAGATCAATCGAGGCCTCGCCCGGATCACGACCGAGCTGGTCGGCGGCATCACTGCGCTGCGCACCGCTGCGGATACCCGTGCCGCGCCTCTGGCTGCGCGAAAAGAGCGGCTGTCCAGCCAGCTGGAGCAATGGGCACGGGCGGAACGGGCGCGGTTGGGCCCGACGATCATCCTGCCGGCGGGCCGGCTGGAGTGGCGAACCGTTCCGATGATCGGGCGGATTAATGATCATGGCGCAGTATTTACACATTCAAAGTCACCGTCCGCAAAACCCACAGCGAAAAACATTATCTGCAAGACAATTGCGGACGCCCGTGAGGTGTTCGTGATCGCGCCATCATGATTTTTTAGCACATAGGACGGCAAATTACCTTTCGGGTGCGACGTACTCTTCTTCCGGGGTAACGATGTATGAACGAGCGGCGATAAGGGCCATGCGGCCGGCGGATGCGTTCCGCGCGATCCAGCAGTTGCGCGCCCGCCTGCGATCGGACGCGGGTCTGGACGCGGAGGACTGTGACAGCCACCTCGCACTGCTCGAGGCGCAGCTCGTGCGCGGCCAGGTGATCGACGCGGCCGACGTGATGGCGATCGCGCAGCAGGCGCTGATCGAGCAGCGCAACGACCCCGCCCTGGTCAATCCCGAGCTGCTGCCGGCCCTGATCGCCGGCCTGTCCGTCGTGACCGGCGCCCTGCCGCTGCCGGCACTCTGACATGGCCAGCAGGAAGGACAGGAAGGCCCGCAACCGGGCCGCCCGGCGCGCTACGAAGCAGCTCTCGGCGGCCCAGCTGCGCGACCGCGCGGCGCGGTCGATGCTGGCACAGGCGGAGTCGCTGAGGACGTCCTTCTGGATCAGCAACACCACCCACCTGCCGCAGCCCAACATCCTGACGGAGCGCCGCCACGTGACCTATCCCATGCCGATCGACGGCGGCGCCGGCGCCCGCAGCGCCACCTGCTGGCAACTGGCCACCGTCGCCGAGGCCGTGGAGCCGTGGCGGCCGGCGCCGGGCGATCCGGCGCTGGAAGGCCCGTGGAGCGGTTCCGGCGGGTGGACCGCTGACCTGGTGCGGGAATGGCTGGCAGAGGCCATGGAGACGCTGCGGACGTGCCCCAGCGACCATCCCGGGGGGTGGAGGTCCTCCATGCCCGACGTGGTCCGGCAGGCCGCCCTCGCCTACGGCTGGGACGCACCCCGGATCCGGCTGGTTCCGTCGCCGGCCGCGCTCGGCCGGCTCGACATCGTGCTGCAGTGGCTGTTCCTGCTCGACGACGTCGACCAGCGGAAGGCCGTGGTCGGGGTGGCCATGGGGCTGTCGTTGCGCCGGATCGCCCGGACGATCGGACGGTCACACACGCATGTGGCGACCCTGGAGCGGCGCGCGGTCGAAGACCTGGTGGCAATCCTGAACGGGGAGGCGGTGGAAGGGTGACGATCCTGTCACCCTTCCACGCTGCTCATTTCCTGAGGTTAGGGTCGGCCGGGTTCACGGGCGGCGTCGGCGTCGGCTTCGTGTCAGCCTTCGGCGCCGGGGTCGCGCGGTCTCCGGCACCACCCTCTCCCTTCGGCGGGGCGATGATCTTCTCTTTTCCGGGCGAGTTCCGGTCGTTGACTTCCTCGGGCATTGGTTCCTCCAGCTCCACCGCAGGGGCGTGGTGTCCGATCGTTCCACCCTCCGGCATTGGCACCCTGCGCCTTGCCGCAGCGGGAATGAAGAGTGACAAAGGTGTCACTCTGGAAGGGTGACCAGCACCGATGCATCCGACACGCTAAAGAGTGACAGTCCTGTCACCCTTATGGTAGGCGCATGAAGGGCATGGGTGCCCGCCGGTTACGGAAGCGATACCGGAGAACGGTATCATCGGAAACGCGGTTGGCCCGGGGCCCGCATGCTCGTACGATCATGGGGGGACGAATGAACAATGCGACCGCTGGTGTATTCATCCTAGCATTCATCGCTTTCGCCGCAGTCATGTCTTTTATTCAGTGGGTATCAGGTTCCATAGGCATCGGGTTCTCCACAGCCGCGAACATCATCATCAGGGCCTTGATGGCGATGATCGTCGTATCTGCATTCTCCCGCTTCGCGCTGGGCGCATGGATACCTGACGACGCCCGTCGGATCGGTGCGTGGCTGGCAGCCATCGCCGGGGGAAGCTGGGTTGCTCTCTGGCCAGCCTTGACCGAAAGGGGGTACCAGGCCGCCCATATCCCCACATCGCTTGTCGGGACGTCACTCGCCGACCACTGGCTCGACCAATTGCCCTGGTATGCCACCGGGCTCGGCCAGTGGGGTGTCGCCGGTCTGCTGATCGCCCTGGCGTGCTTCCTCGCATTCCGTGACGCCTGACGGCCCGATTGCAGGCGGTGGTGTGGTGGCTGATCATGAAGGGATGCCGCATCACGAGACGTTGCAATGTTGCAGCGTATCAACATTGCAACGTTTTAACGTCATCCCATCTTGATCGCCGCCTACGCCACGCATTCGCGGCGATTGGCCGCGCAAAGGCCGTCAATTTGGTATTGAAACGTTTTAATGTTGATACGCTTCGACGTTTCGGCGCTTTGATGTTGACATTAAAACGTTTCAGCGTTCAGATTTCCCAATCTCGAAACATTTCAGCGTTTCAAGGTTGGGTGACATGGTCCGAAAGAAGATGTCTGGCGCAGCGCTGCTCGCCGAACTCGGCGAAGGCGCGCTCGACCGCTCCGCCCCGATCGCCGCCCCCAGCGGGCCGGCGCCTGTTCCTGCTTCAACGAGCCGGGTCGGTAGGCGCAGCAAGGTCGGTACGACCTTCGTTCCTCTGACAGTGCGGGTATCTGCCGAGCAGGACGCCGCGTTGAAGCGGGCTGCCTTCGAACTGATGGCTTCTCGTGGTCCGGGGGCGAACATCACGCCACAGGATGTCATTCGGATCCTGATCGACCGGGCCATCGCGGATCCCGACTTTCCAGCTTCCCTGATCCAAGAGGTTCCGCTGTGAGCCGTACCGTCGTTTTCGCCGGCGATAAGGGTGGTTCCGGCAAGACCACCACAAGCCACGCTCTGTGCCATGGCCTGGGGATGCACGGTGTCCGCTCGATCCACGTTACGACCGACCCGCGCCGCCTCGTGCTGCCGGCCGACTCCCGCCGCTATGCGACTGTCGACGGACGGGAGGTCCGGCAACTCGCTCGCGTGATCGACCAGCTGGCGAACCGCGACGACGTCGTACTGGTGATCGACGGCGGCGGCGGCCGCCCCGAAGTGGACGCCGTGTTGAGCAAGGTTGCCGATCTGACGGTGATCCCGTTCCTGCACTCGGCCGAGGATCTCCGTGTAGCGGTAGCCGATCTGCAGCGGCTATCCCACGCCTACGGCCTGCCGAACCGCTGGCCAACCCAGACCTGGGCAAAGGCCGCGGCCGAGAAGGAGCTAACAAAGGCCATGGGGGACCTTGGGTCAAGGTTGATGTCACCCCTTCCAGAGATCAACGGTCTGATCACGCTGGTGTCCGAAGAGGGGGCGAACGCTCGTATCAATGGGCAGTGCAAGGCGTTCGCGCTGCGCATTCTCGAGCGCATGGGGCTGAACCTGTTCAGCTTCCGTGCCCCTGCAGCATGACGTTAAAACGTTGGAACGCTGAAACATCGCAACGCCGCAATATCTCAGCGTTCCAACGTCGTTACTAGTCGACGATGGTGCGAGTCGGCGCGTGTGGGGTTAGGACACACACAGGGTCCGCAGTTATCCCGTGGGGTTAGGACACGAAAGCGTGGGGTTGGGTCACGACGACTCGGCGGCGACTCGGGTTATCCCGTGGGGTAAGGTCACGAAGCAACTAGAATAGATAACAACTAGTCTCAAGTAGTTCCGTGACCTAACCCCACACTTGACGCCACGCCCAGAACATCATCAACTGGCAAGCCATGGCTGAGATACACAAGCTCATCGTCCAGAACGGCAAGCAAGCGGCCCTTTCGCTTGCCAGCGAGGACATCGTCAACATCGCGGCCGGCGTGCTCGGCGATGAACGCGGTGATCTGGGCTATACCTATTCGGGCCTGTGCCTCACCGCGCTGCCCCATCGCAAGATTCCAGACGACCAGCTGTGGGAGCGGCAGGGGCATCGGGTAAAGCTGGTGGTCGAGCCCGGCCGCCTGCAGGTCGGCAATCAACTGCGGCTGTACGGCGTACCCTACGGCGCTCGTGCCCGCATGATCCTGATCTACCTGATCACCCAGGCGGTGCGGACGGATAGCAGGGAGATCGCGCTGGGCCGATCCATGCGGGCTTGGCTCGAAGCCATGGGCGTCACCGTCGGAGGCGAAACCGCGAAAGCATTTCGCGAACAGTCGATGAGGATCGCCGCTTGCAGCATGCGGTTCTTCTGGGAGACTGAGAAGGGCGCCAACGGCTTTGAAAAGGGCGGCATCGTGCGCCGCGGCCTCCTCTTTGGCGATTCCATCGACATTGGCCCCCAGCCCCGGCTTTTCGACGACACGGTGGTGTTGGACGAGGTGTTCTTCCGCGCTGCGAAGGAGCATCCAGTGCCGTTGCTCGAAACGGCAGTGCGGCACCTGCGCGATCGCTCCATGTCGCTCGACATCTACGTGTGGCTCGCTTATCGGCTCCACGTGCTCGACCGTCCGACGCCGGTCACCTGGACGGCGCTCCACAGCCAGTTTGGCGGTGGGTTCAAGGAGGCCCGGTTCTTCCGGCGCCCCTTCCTGGAGGCCCTGGAAGCCGCCACTGCCGCCTACCCGGACGCTCGGGTGGAACTGGCCGATGATGGATCCGGCCTGATCCTCCACCCCAGTCGGCCACCCGTTGGAAAGCTCCTCGGGGCGTGACCTAACCCCACACTCTGCGTTCAGGGCGCCATTGCCCATGCCGGGCAACATGGCGCTTTACACTTCTAGGATTATTTGCCAATATTGATAGGACGATGCACCTATAGCGCCCGCCCGGCCTCTGCCGCGGCGGGCGTTGCCGTTCCAGGCTGCGAACCGCAGCCGGAACGAGGTATCGCCCACCGTATGGCCCGTCGCGGCCGTCGTGGCCGCGCAACTCAGCAGGTGATTGAATGGAGGTCACTACCCGGGCCGTCCGCCCGGTCTCGCCTGTCGCCGGCTACATCGGCGGCAAGCGCAATCTCGCGCGCCGGCTCGTGCCGCTGCTGTCATCGATCCCCCACCGCTGCTATGCGGAGCCGTTCGTCGGCATGGGCGGCATCTTCCTGCGGCGCGACCAGGCGCCGCCGGCCGAGGTGATCAACGACTGGTCGACCGACGTCGCGACGCTGTTCCGCATCCTTCAGCGGCACTACGAAGCCTTCATGGGCGAGCTGAAGTACAAGCTGACCAGCCGGGCCGAGTTTCACCGGCTGATGGACAGCGACCCGGACACGCTGACCGACCTGGAGCGGGCCGCCCGGTTCCTCTACCTGCAGCGCACCAGCTACGGCGGCAAGGTCGCCGGCCGCACCTTCGGCGTCGATCCGGGAGGTGGGGCCCGCTTCGACGTCACCAAGCTGGGTGCCGTCCTCGAGGCGGTGCATGAGCGGCTCGCCGGCGTCGTGATCGAACGGCTGCCCTACGCGGAGTTCATCAGGCGCTACGATCGGCCGGACACGCTGTTCTACCTCGATCCGCCATACTGGGGCTGCGAGGCCGACTACGGCCGCGGGTTGTTCGATCGCGCTGACTTTGCAACGCTGGCTGATCTGCTCGCTGCACTGCAGGGGCGCTTCGTTCTGAGCATCAACGACAGGCCCGAAGTGAGGGAGCTGTTCTCGGGCTTCGCCATGGCGGCCGTGCCGACGACCTATACGGTCGGCGGTGGTGCCGGCAAGACGGTCGGCGAGCTCGTCATCACCAACCACCCGGCCTGTCTGGAGCTGCTGGCCGCCGGCTGATCCCGGCGATCGGCGGCAGGGGGGCGCCATGGCTGACACCGACCTCGTTGTAGCCCAGCCGACGGCGCCCGCCCTGCCTCTCACCCGCGTCCAGGAGCGCATCCTGGACGCCTTCCTGGCCGGCCGGTCGGCACGGACCCAAGCCGCCTACCAGCGCGACCTGGCCGACTTCGCGGCCTTCGTCGGCGTCGCCGATGCCGAGGAGGCCGCCCGCCGCCTGCTGGCCACACCGCAGGGTGACGCCAATGGGATCGCCCTGGCCTATCGTGCGCACATGCTCGAGCGCTCGCTCGCGCCCGCGACCGTAAACCGGCGCCTGTCGGCGCTGCGCAGCCTCGTGCAGCTCGGCAACGCGCTGGGCCTGGTGGGGTGGAAGCTGGAAGTGCCGAACGTCGGGGCGGAGCTCTACCGTGATACGCGGGGCCCGGGGCGGGAGACGGTCAAGGCCATGGCCGCGGCCGCGGCCGGCCATGGCGGGCTGAAGGGGTTGCGCGACGCGGCGATCGTCCGGCTGCTGCATGACCTCGGCCTGCGGCGCGGCGAGGTGGTGGCGCTCGACATCGAGGACCTCGATCCCAGCGCCGGCACGCTTGCCGTGCTGGGCAAGGGCCGCCGGCAGAAGGAGCTGGTGACGGTGCCGGCGCCGACGCTGGCGGTGGTGCTGGAGTGGGTGCGGCGCCGCGGCGATGGGCCGGGGCCGCTCTTCCGCTCGCTCGACCCCGCTGGCAAGGGCTCCGGCCGGCTGACCGGCACGGCCGTCTATCAGATCGTGCGCGCGCTGGGCGCCGAGGTCGGGGTGCGTACCCGACCTCACGGGCTCCGGCATACCGCCATCACGACGGTGCTGGACCGCAGCGGCGGCAACATCCGGGCGGCGCAGAAGTTCTCCCGGCACAAGGACGTGCGCGTCCTCGAGCGGTACGACGATGCCCGGGAGGATCTGGCCGGCCAGATGGCCGAGATGATCGCCGGCGACGACGAATGAGGTGTCCTCATGGTCTCGGCGCCAGGTGATGCTGCAATCGGTTCATTGGTCTGGCGACCGGCGTTCCGCAGCCGAAACGACGTGGCGTACCTCGTCACCCGGTCGTGGCGGGCCGACGCCAAGAAGGCGGACATCGGTACGCTGAAGGCCGCCAAGGGCTGCTGCGCACCAGAGGTCCTCGACGCCGCGGCCGCCGACGTGTCGGTGGTCGCTCGGACGCTGGGCGGGGCGTTGCCCGGGTGGACTGTGACAACTGTGCCCTGTGGCCATAGCCGTCGGCCGGACTGCTTTGCCAAGCAGCTCGCGCAGCGCGTCGCTGCCCAGCTGGAGCTACCCTTCCTGCAGGTGTGGGCCGACCGGTTCGTGGCGGGTGTCAGCCACCCGAAGGAGTTCGCCAAGTTGCCGCCGCTGGAATGGCAGGCGGACCCGCCTGGGCCGATGCTGCTGGTCGACGATGTGGCCACCAGCGGGTGGCACATCGAGGAGGGGCTCAACGCGCTGCGAGGTCGTGGTGTGGCCGCGCTTGGCTTGGTCTGGATCGGCGGGGAGATCGCGGGCGACCGCGGCGACAGACCGGCGCCGGTCCGGCAGACGCCAGGGCCATCCAGCTCGTTCCGCTGGTGGCTGCCGGGGTCGTGATCAGCGCCAGCGAACCAGGCCGCGCCGCCACATGACCAGGACGTACTTCATCCACTGCCAGGGTGTCGGCATCTCGCGCCCTTGCGCTTGATTGCACCTGGTGTGCGCGATGACGTGGTTGAGTGCCGTTCTGCTCGGCCCCCCGCGGCCGATCGGGATGAAGTGATGCAGACTGGGCGCCATTGGGTGCGGCTGGCGCAGGTCGAAGTCCAGCTTCCGGCCGCACAGGAAGCAGCGTCCGCGCTGGTGTTTGGCGATCGACCGGCGCCTGCGAGCGCCTTTGCCTTCGGTCGGTGCGTCGGTCATGTCGACGGAATGCACCAACAACCGAGCCCGATCAATCGGTGGAACTGCGTACGCGCCGGCGTTGGCTGGCGGTCAAGTTTGCGAAAATCGGCATTATCATAAACTCGGAATGGTGCGCACCATGGCCCAGGACGCTGCCCAGAAGGCCCCGCAGATGGCTGATTCCAACGATCAGCCTGCGTACTACGAGGACGCGAAGGGGCGCATGATCCCGGCGCGCCTGGTGAAGGCGGCCGACCTGCTCGAGGATGACCTGGTGCGTCGCCTGATCGACCGGGCGGAATCCATCAGCGGAATGCTGCGCAGCTTCAAGGGCAGCGTGTTCGAGGACGTCGGCGCCTTCCTGGCGATCCTGTCCGATCAGTATGGCGCGTCGCGGGGCGGCCGGAAGGGGAACATCACCTTCACGTCCTATGACGGAAAGCTGAAGGTCCAAGTCGCCGTTGCGGACCACCTGACTTTCGGGCCGGAACTGCAAGTCGCCAAGTCGTTGATCGATGAATGCATCGGCGATTGGTCCCAGGACGCCAATGCGAATATCCGTGTTCTTGTCGACCACGCCTTTCGCGTCGACAAGGAAGGTCAGGTATCGCGCGAAAGCATCTTCGCCTTGCGCCGTGTCTCCATTGACGATCCCCGTTGGGCGCGGGCGATGGAAGCGATCGCCGACAGCATCAGGATCGCTGGCACCAAGACCTACGTCCGGTTCTACCGCCGGGACAGCCAGGAATCCCCGTGGCGATCGATTACGCTCGATCTCGCGAACGCCTGATCTCTGGCCATGCAGCGCATTATTCGTAAACAGGAGGCCGCCATGTTCGCACTCGTCCAGGTCCTCATCACGATCGGGCTGTTCGTCGCTTGGCTGGTGGTCTGCCGAGCCCTGGTGGCCGCCTGGCGCGAGCTCCGGTGCGCTGGTGCGCACGGTGCGCACCGGCCGGGTGCCCCGCGTTATTCGTAAACTCGGGCAGGGCGCATTACTCCGCCGCAGCGTTGAACGCTGCAGCGACCGCCGCATGGTCATGCAGGATCGCCGTCAGGTAGGACGCCGATGCTTCGGGAGGAGACGCCCGGCCCTGCTCCCAATCCCGCTGGCAGGTCAGCGGAATGCCGAAGCGCTCGCAGAACGCGGCCTGCGTCAGGCCGGTCACCGCACGGGCTCGCTTGGCGAGCGGCATTGGGCGCATCTTGGACAGGGCTTCGTCGGTCATTTCGTCTGCCATGGTGGGGCTCCTGGGTCGGGGGTGAAGAGGCGCTTACCGCGCCTCCCGGTAGTAGAACTCGGCTTCCCGCTTCGTCGCCTTCCGCAGGGAGATGTAGCGGAAGCCGTCTTCCCGGTCGGTGTAGGTCAGGTGGTAGACGACGCCGTTGACCATGCCGAGGACGTTCCAGCGCTCCTCGCCGTAGTTCATCCGGTCATCGAGCATGTGCAGGGCGTTGCCGTCCTGCATGACGCGGTCGCCGAAGGACAGATCGATGCCATCGTCCCGGATGTTCAGGGCGTTCTTGGCGGGATCGAAGGGCATCGGTCGGTTCCTCGTTGGCGATGAAGAGAAACTACCGGATTTCGGTACAGAGGTCAACAAGTAACTACCGAATTTCGGTACTGTTTGGGACGTAACACCATGGCAAATGACACCGGTCGCCGCCTGGGGCTCCTGAAGCCCCGCCTGGGCACCCTCGATGTGCGCACCGTGCGTCCCGCACCCAAGGTGCCCGACCAGCTCCTGGTGTCGTCGCCCTGGCGCCAGCTGGTGGACCGGCTGATCGGCCTGCGCGGCCGGCGCTGCGAGCGGTGCGGGAAGACGCGCGAGGACGACGGCAGCCCGGTGCGGCTGATCGGCGACCACATCCACGAGCGCCGGGACGGCGGGGCCGACCTCGACCCGGCCAACGTGCAGCTGCTGTGCGCCGCCGCGGGCGGCAACGGCACGCCGCATCCCGACGGCAAGGTCGGCGGGTGTCACGGCCGCAAGACGGCCGAGGCCCGCCGTCGGCGGTTCGGGGGGCTTAGGTGGACGGTGGGTGACGCAACCGGACGCCCGGTCCACCACCGTTGGAGTAGATGAACTGGACGCCGCCCTCCTCAAGGGCTCGGACAACCTTATCGACGTTTCCTGCTTGGCTGCGCTCAACGCCAAGCTTCTCCATGCGTTGGATGGTCGGGAGTGAGACCCCCGACCGCTCTGCCAAGTCGCGCTGCTCCCAGTCGAGAAACAGACGGGCTGCCTTGATCTGCTTTGCCGTTATCATGTTTCAAACATCGCTAGTGATGTGTGGGACTTGACTGCTGAAATGGCACGCGTTATGTCTGAAACATAACGTATGCATGTTGGCACGGCAAGGAGAGTGGGCCGATGTCTCGTCACCCGGCTGACACACGCCTCATAGAAGCCTGGGATCGCTACCGTACAGTGGTCCTCGCACAGGCTGCCCTACCCAGTGGCGTATCCGCTGGCCGGCGTCGGTCGGTTGACCGGCTCCTGCTCAACGCTGACCATCGGCTGGCAACCCTGCCGGCCAACACGTTGCAGGGTGTCGCCATCAAGCTGCGCTACTGCGTGGCGGCGCTGGACGGCGGTCCGGTGGTTGAGGCGGCGGTGCTGGAGGGCGCTCCGCTGCCCCCGACCAGCCCCGCGACTACCGGCTGCGGGCCTTGTGGCGGCTGATCGGGGACTTGGATCGGATCATCGCCCGTGGCTGACGGGCTGACCGAAGCAGTGGAATGCCCCGTCTGCGGCACCTCGTTCCTTCGGCCGATCGGCCGGCGGGGGCGACCTCGGACCTATTGCAGCGTGCGGTGTCGCTCCGAAGCGGCACCGCCCCGGCCCGTGGTGGCCCGGTACGAACGGGACTGCGCCATCTGCGGCACGGTGTTCCGGACGCCGGACAACGGCACGGTGAGCTGCGGGGTGACCTGCGGCAAGGTGCTGGCGCACTGGGTCAGGTCGGCCGCGGCCCTGGCGGCGCGGACGAGGACATGCGAGCGGTGCGGCGTCACCTTCGTCATGTCCTGCCCCAGTGGGAAAGCCAAGAAGGGGGAGTCGAACGAGGGTAGGTTCTGCTCAAGGGCCTGCTCAGCGGTGTCCCAGCGACGCTACGCCAGCCGGGCAGCGGCCAAGCAGGCATACCATCAGCGTCTTGCGGCCCAACGTGCCGCCCTGCGCGTGCCCAAGCCCTGCGTGGTGTGCGGCAGCCTGATCGCTGGGGGCGGGCACCGGAAGGCTTGCTCTGCGGCTTGCAGACTGGAGATGACGCGCAGCAGGTACCGCCTACAAATGGCTGATCCTCGTCCCTGCCGGGAGTGTCGTACCAACTTCACCCCGGCGTATGGGTACAGACGTCGCTTCTTCTGCTCGTTGGAGTGCAACAAGGCTTGGAACAAGCGGACCAGTAACGGTGTGCGCCGGGCACGCCTTCGTGGGCTACCTGCCGAGACGGTGGACCCGCTACTCGTCTTCGAACGGGATGGCTGGCGCTGTTACCAATGCGGGAGATCGACTCCGAAGCACCTACGTGGGACCACCGATCCTGGTGCGCCAGAGCTTGACCACGTCGTGCCTATAGCCGGCGGAGGTGGGCACACCTACGAGAACACGGCTTGCTGCTGCCGGTCCTGCAACAATGCCAAGGGGGCCAAGGTCTATGCGAGGCTGGAACCGTTCACCCGACCAGATCAGGTACCATTCTGATATGGGTGGGGAGGTTTAGCAACTTTTTGGTGTGTTTGGGGATGCACCGGACGGGGTCTCACGCGCAGAAAATTTTTCTGCCGGGCGATTTGAGGTGCGCACTTTCGGGGCGCGGTGACCGGCCATGGCGAAGCGCAAGGACATAGACTGGGCGGCCATCGAGGCCGATTACCGGGCCGGAAGCTTGTCGATCCGTCGGATCGCCGCCAAGCACGGGGTCTCCGAAGCGGCTGTCCGCAAGCAGGCGGCCGCGGCGAAGTGGGTGCGCACCGACTGCGCACCTGCGCACCAGCCGCGTACCAAGCCGGCACCGGCGTCCGAACCCGAGCAGGAGGTCCTGCCGCCCGAACGGGACGCCCCTCGGCTTCCGCCGCCGGCACTGAACCCGGAGCTGGCGGCCGATCCGGTCGCACTGAGCCGCGACCTGGCGCAGCGCCTGCTGCACGAACTCGACGCCACGACGTCGCAACTCGGCGACGTCGAGGACGCGATCTACGAGGACACGAAGGATGACGCCTCCCCGCGGCGCCGGTCGGCGATGCTCAAGGCCGTCTCCCTGCCGGCCCGGGCGATGACGCTCAAGACGATCGCCCAGACGATCGCCGTCCTGGGTGAGGTCGGCGGCGCCGGCAAGAAGGGCAAGAAAGAGCAGCGGCAGGAGGCCGCGGTTGAGGCCGGCCGCGGCCGCTTCGCTCCGCGGCCGCCGCCCAAGCTGGTGGTGGACAACGGCTGATGGCGGCACCATTCGACGGCGAGCCGGTCTGGTCCACCGCTTGCCCGGACTGGGAGCGGCGCATCCTGGCGCGCGAGAGCCTGATCCCGTTCGCCCCGCTGTTCCCTGACGAAGCCCGTGCCGCCTTGGACGTCTTCGACGCGCTGCGCGTGGTCGACGCCCCGGGCAGTCCGACCATGGCGGAAGCGGCGCGGCCGTGGGTGAAGGACTTCGTCGCGTCGATCTTCGGCGCCTACGACCCGGTCTCCGGCCGTCGGCTGATCAACGAGTTCTTCCTCCTGATCAGCAAAAAGAACGGGAAGTCGACCACTGCGGCCGGCATCATGCTGACCGCGCTGGTACTCAACTGGCGGGAGTCGGCCGAGTTCATCATCCTCGCGCCGACCATCGAAATCGCGAAGAACAGCTTCGATCCGGTGCGCGACATGATCCGCAAGGATCCGGAGCTGTCCGACCTGCTGCTGGTGCAGGAGCATACCCGCACGGTCACGCACCGCTTGACCAATGCGACGCTGAAGGTGGTCGCGGCGGACAACGACACGGTCGGCGGAAAGAAGGCCGTCGGCATCCTGGTGGACGAGCTCTGGATCTTCGGCAAGCGAGACGGGGCGGAGAACATGCTGCGCGAGGCCACCGGCGGCCTGGCCAGCCGGCCGGAAGGGTTCGTCATCTACCTGACGACCCAGTCGGACGAGCCGCCGCGCGGGGTATTCCGCAGCAAGCTGCTCTATGCCCGCGGCGTGCGCGATGGCCGCATCGAGGACCCAAAGTTCTTGCCGGTGCTGTACGAGTTCCCGGCCGAGATGCTGAAGGCGGAGAAGCACAAGGATCCGGCCTACTTCTACGTCACCAATCCCAACCTCGGGACCTCGGTGGACGAAGAGTTCCTGCTGCGCGGGTTTCAGCAGGCGCAGGAGGATGGCGAGGAGTCGGTTCGGGGCTTCCTGGCCAAGCACCTGAACATCGAGATCGGCCTGGCGCTGCGGTCGGACCGCTGGGCCGGCGCAGACTACTGGTTGCGGTCCCAGAACGTCGACCGCCGGCTGTCGGTGCTGCGCCTGCTGCTTGAGCGCTGCGATGTGGTCACCTGCGGCGCCGACGGCGGCGGCGCCGACGATCTGTTCGGCTTCGCCGCCATCGGCCGCGAAAAGGTGACCCGCCGCTGGCTTGCCTGGGCGCATGCCTGGGCGCACCCGGTGGCCCTCGCGCGACGCAAGGCCAACGCGACCTGGTACGAGGGATTCGTCAAGGACCAGGACCTGACGGTCATCACCGACTACCCGCAGGACATCGACGGGGTGGTGGCCCTGGTGGAAAAGATCAAGCAGGAGGGCCTGTTCGGCGGCATCGGTCTCGACGTGCTGGGCATTGGCGCGCTGGTCGATGCGCTCGCCGACATCGAGGTGACGGAGGAGAACGGCCTCGTTCACGGCATCCCGCAGGGCTACAAGCTCTCCGGGACGATCAAGACGGTGGAGCGCAAGCTGATCGACGGCTCGTTCGTTCACGCCGGCCAGGGCCTGCTGAACTGGGCGGTGGCCAACGCGAAGGTCGAGCCGACCCGCAACGCCTTCCTGATCACCAAGCAGGCCTCCGGTGTCGCCAAGATTGATCCGCTGATGGCCCTGCTCGACGCCGCCGTGCTGATGGAGCGCAACCCGCGGGCCACGCGCTCGGTCTACGAAGACCGAGGCCTGCGCCGTTTCTGAGGACACCACCATGCTGAAGCTTCTACAGTGCGCCGCGGCCGCGGCGGGCGTGATCCTGCTCGACCTGGCCGGCCTCGCCGGTGGCGCCTCGATCGCC
>NZ_CP029359.1 GCF_003130795.1 Azospirillum thermophilum | reverse complement strand
GCCTGAGCAGCGGTACCGAGCGGGCAAGGTCCCGCCCGGCTCCGACCTCTCCGGTCACCGCAGGGTCTGCAGGGTCTCGTCGTTCGGCGCAAAGCAGGGGTTATGGTGGCGGTCACGGGCGACCCGCGCTCCCCAGCGGTCGGTGAAATGGCGGCATTCCAGGCGGCGCTGCTCCTGAAATGCCGTGTCTTTCAACATGCCATGGAACGACACCGATTCCATGTGCAGCAGGACCGGGCGCGGCGTGAAGACGACGCGGTGCCCCGTCTCCACGACGCGCAGGCACAGATCCACGTCCTGCAGATAAGTCGCCAACTGCGGGTCGAAGCCGTTGAGATCCTCGAACACGCCGCGCCGGATCAACAGCGCCGCGCCGGTCACGGCCGATACCTCCCGCGGCGCGCTCGCCATGAACAGATAGTCCTCTTCCGGCAGCGAGGCGTAGCGCAGCGTGTGCCCGGCGATGCCGTTGTAGCCGAGGAACATGCCGCCATGCTGGACCCGTTCGTCCGGATAGAGCAGCAGCGGGCCGGCCACCGCCACCTCCGGATTGGTGAAGGGGGCCAGCAACTCCTCCAGCCAGTCGGTCGTGACCGGCACGATGTCATCATTGAGGAAAAGCAGGGTTTCCCCCTTCGCCCTGCGCGCGCCGAGGTTGGACTGGATCGAGAAGTTGTAAGGGTGGTCATGGCGGACAAGCGTCACCTTGGGATGGTCCGCCAAGCGGGCAAGATTGGCGCGCGCGACCCCGTTGGCCGTATTGTTCGACACGATCACCACATCCTCGACCAGATCGCCCAGCGCAAGGATCTGGCGGACCAGCAGATCGGTGAGCCGCCCCTTGTCCTTGGTGCTGATGATGATCGATACGCCCGTCCCGGCCGCGGGCGCCGGATCCTGACCGGAGGGCAGATAGGCCACGGGAGTTGCGGGATCGAGCAGAGCAAGCCGCTCCGCAATGATCGCCTCCCCCTGATCGGGGACCTCGACGAGCGGCAGAGGGACGTGGGCGAGCGCGCCGTAGTTACGGCCCAGCGTCAGACCGGAGAGGATACGCAGTGCGGCAGCATGACCACCCGGTTGCCCGGTCGAGCGCACAGCCGCCGCCGCCAGCCGGGACCGGACCGCGAAACGCGAGCGGAAATAGTCGCAGTTCAACGCATGGATCAGGTCCACGCCCGGCAGCAGCAGGGGATACACGCTGCCGTTCCGGCGATAATACAGGTCGAAGAGGATGAGAAGCCCCCCCTCCGCCGCCGCCCGCTCCAGCGCGGCGAGCGCCGGCGCATCGATACGGTCGCCCGCGCGCAGGAAGCAGACCAGATCGGTCTCGCCGCAGGCATCCAGCCGGGCGGCGAGCGCCTCGACCCCCGTACATACGGCCACATCGGCCGCTAGCCGTCCCATCGCTGCGGCGCCTGTCGCATCGAAGACCAGCCAGTCCGCCAGCCCGGCCAAGGCTGCACCGCTTGACAAGGCTGCAAGCGATGCCGGCAGCCGCGCCGCCTCCGCCGCATCGCCGGCCGCAACAACCACGAGCAGTCGGGGAGGCGGGGACAGGGGCAACCGTTTCCCCGCAGCCGCCCCGGCCGAGGCGAAGGCAGCCGCCCGCCATCTGTCGAACACGACGTCGCCAAGGGCGAAATCCGGGGTCAGCGGACGCAGGCCGGCCGGATCCCCGGGATAGGCGGGCCGCCCCTCGGCTTGGCCGATGCGCAGGTGATGGATCAGCGGGTTATCCCCGGTCGCCGCGGCATCAGGGTAGCTGTCGAGGTACCAGCGGGTGCAGAACCGCGGTGACGGGTCGCGTTCTTCGCGCCAGCCATGCTCCCGAAAATGCCAGAGCGGATCGACGCCGGCACCCCGCACATCGGGATAACTGTCCAGATACCAGGCCGGATCGAAGAAGGCGTTGGGGGCCCGCCCCTCGTTACGGCCCCAGTGGAGATAATGGACGACCGGATCGAGGCCGGACGCCGCGACATCGCCGTTGGATTCCCTGTACCAGACCGGATCGAACAGGGGGTGGGGGGTGGCGCCACGCCGGCTGCCGACGTGGAGGTAATGGCCGAGCGGCGTCAGGCCCGACGCGGCGGCGTCGGGATTGGCCGCAGCGTACCAGCCGGTATCGAACAGCGGACACGGATCATATCCCAGAGCGCCGCCGGCCAGGGCGTAATGGACCAGCGGGTCGACAGGCATCTGGGCCGCCTCGGGCGCGTGGGTCCTGTACCAGTCCGGCAGGAAGAGCGGATTGGGCGAGCGGCCCTCGCGCGCACCGATCAGCAGATAATGGCTGAGGGGGTCGGCCCCCGTCCCGGCCACGTCCGGATAGCGCTGCAGATACCAGCGGGTGTCGAACAGAGGATGGGGATCCAGTCCGGCCCGCCAGCCGGTCGTCACGTAATGGGCGGCGGCATCCTCCGCCGTGGCAAAGCGCAGGCCGCACCGGGCCGCATAGTAGAGCGGATCGAGCAGGGGAGAGGCCGAAAGGCTCCATGCGGCCGGGCTGGGCGGCGCCTCGGCTCCTGGCAGCACGGGCGACGCAGGCGATCCGGCGGAAAACTCCATGGGGCCACTTCTCCACTGTCTCGGGACCGGCTTCACCGAAGAGCCCCCGGCATCACGCGACCGGGTCGCGGCGGAACACGCGCCGGGCACAGTCCAGCGAGGCCGGCCCGACATCCTCCGCGAAACGGGCGTCGGGGTACAATCCCCTGGCCTCCAGGAACAGATCCCAATGGATTTCCGACCAGGGGCGCAGCTTCGCCGGATCGACCCCCGCCTCGTCGGCGAGCGCGATGATCTCCGGCATCATCGCTCCATGCCACCGCACGCGCCAATGGCGCCAGGAGTTCACTGCGTTGCCGACGATTCCGACGGGCGCGCTCCACCAGGCCGGGGCCTCCGGATAGGTGCCGAGAATCATCCGTGTCGTCGGCACGCATTCCACCAGAGTGCTGAACGGGGCGCCGTCGAAGGGGAAATTGAAACAGGCCGCTGCGAGGTCGGTGCGGAAGACGATGGGGTAGATGGCGGTGAACAGGTTGTCGTGTTCCGCCGCCGCCTCGCGCACCATGCATGATCCCGATGGCGATGGTTCGGGCGCCAGCACGGTCCGTTCGCCGATGAAGCCGGCGGCACGATCCCCATTGCCGAACCGCTCGCGGTGATAAACTCCGAAATTGACGAACAGGAAGGGCAGCTCCGGCCGCTCGCGCAATTGCATCACCACGGCCGGAACGGCATCCGGCATGATGTAATCGTCGTCGCCGATCATCCAGGTGAAGGGAGTCGACACGGCGGCGGCGCAGACCCGGAGATTGCCGAGCATGCCGACGTTCGCGCAGTTGCGCCGGATTTCGACCGGTTCGCCGTCGAACTCCTCCCGCAGCAGCCGCCAGCTGCCATCGGTCGAATCATTGTCGATCACCAGCAGCCGCACCGCGTCCCGACAGGAGGCCGTCTGCTCCAGCAACCAGCGGACATTCTCCCGCAGGAACGGGTAACGGTTGTAGGTCGATACGGCGATCGTCAGGAGCGCGCCTTCCGCCTGGTCGCCGGCAGCCTTGCGAAGCTCGGCATAGGCGGGCTCCGTCGCGCCGGCGAGAGCCATCAGCATCCGCTCCCGGTCCCGGACGGTGCGGCGCAGGGCCTTGCGGCGCATCAATGCGGCTAGAGCCTCGGCCCCCTTCTCCTCCAGCTCGGCATGGTCGGGCCGGCCGACCATGAGTCCGGGGGGCAGCTCGGTGAAGGACGTGACGGTCGCAAGCCCGATCAGCACCTGGTCGAGCGCCGCGCTGGGCGCCAGGCAGGCGTCGGATGACAAAAGAACCGCAGCGGCCTCCCGCGTCCAGCCCAGGAGCGGCCCGACCGTCTCCGACCGCAGAAGAAAGGCCCGGCTCCAGCCCTCCGGCAGCGCGGGAAGCCCGGCCACGGCAGCCGGCGCTGCCGGATGTGCGGGATCGCAGGCGCAGAGTTGCAGCACTCCCGCCGAAAGCGGCAGGTCGCGAACCGCCACGGAAGCATCCTGTCCGCCGGCACCGAGATCCTGGAGGGCTCTGCGCAAGACAGCCCTGTCCTGTCCGGCGGCAATTCGGTCATCGCGGGCGGAGACAACGGAAACGACCTCCCGCGCGTAGTCCGCCCAGCCGCGGAAGATCCGGGTCCGGATTTCCGCGTCGAGCCGGGCCCGCAATGCCGGGTCGGTGGCCATGCGCTCAAGCGCGAGGGTCAGGGCGGCGAGATCATTGACATCCACCGTCAGACAGCCGCCGCCCTCGGCGATCTCCCTCATGGAGCCGAACTCCGCGCAAACCGCGGGAACCCCACGTGCCAGGCTCTCGCAGATCGGCAGACCGAATCCCTCGTCGTTGGAGGCAAAGATCGAGAAGGCAGCCCGGCGGTACAGCGCTTCGATCTCCGCATCCGGCAGATAGCCGTGATAGTCGATGGCCGGATCGTCGTCGGTCAGCGACCGGAAGATCTGCGCCACGGCCGGATGCAGGGACCCGACCATCACCAGCCTCCAGCCGCGCAACGGCCCGTCCTTCAGCGCCTTGAACGCCCGGATCAGTTCGACCTGCCGCTTGCGCGGTTCGACCGTTCCGACAGACAGGATCATCCGCTCCGGGTGCCGGGCCGGGGCGTCGGCGGGATGGAGGATCCCGTCGTCGCGGTCGGGGAGGGGCATGGCCTGGATCCGCGACGCGATGGCGGCCGCCCCTGCGACGGCCCGCCCGGCCAGCCGGACATAGTGGTCCAGAAGGGCATCGGCGGAATAGCGCGAGATCGGCAGGATCAGATCGCTCTGCGCCAGACGGTTGACGTAGACGGTGTGGACGCTCCGGTGAAGGGCATAGTCGGGATTGGTGATCGGGATCAGGTCGTAGAAGATCGAGGCGACCTGGATCCCGTATTCGCGGCATTGGGCGACGATACGGGCGAAGACATCGTTGCCCTGGGGGGCGTGATAGGCGATCTCCGGCTGGATCAGCCAGACCGGTTCGCCGGCCGGCAGGGTGTCGGCAAACCGGTGGTCCACGCGCCGGGCATAGCGGTTGACCTTGACCCCCGGCGGCAGGGTCCGCGAGCGGAACAACTGTTCCAGCTCGGTCCGGTCTGCGTAGCGGAGCTGGTTCTGGGGGGCGTCCCAGGTCACGAAATCGACATCGGCGATCCTGGCAAGTTCCCGCGCCAGATTGACGACGACACGCTGCACTCCCGAGCGGCCGTCCGCCTGGATGGTATGCCCGACGAAGTAGAGGAATTTGCGAACCGAGTCCCGCACCGTCCCACCTGCCTCCGAAAAGAGAGGTCCGGTCCCACCCCTCACGCGATGGAGCGTGCCACCATCTTCGTCAGGCGCAGCGACCGTGCCCGGTGCTCCCGACTCCTCACGACGCGGAGGCCAGCTCGGCCTCGATCAGGTGCTCGATGATCTGAGGCAGCAGCGTCTTGGCCTTCCATCCCAGCCGGGCCTCCGCCTTGGCCGGGTTTCCCACACTGTAGTGGATGTCCATGGGCCGGCGCTGCATCCTGTCCTGCACCA
This sequence comes from Azospirillum thermophilum, assembly GCF_003130795.1. NCBI lineage: Bacteria > Pseudomonadati > Pseudomonadota > Alphaproteobacteria > Rhodospirillales > Azospirillaceae > Azospirillum > Azospirillum thermophilum. The sequence goes on along the minus strand of NZ_CP029359.1, from coordinate 181,270 downwards.
CATGGTCGCGCCAGTCGAGCCCGAAGCGCTCGAAAGCCATACGGGCGAAATCCTCCAGCGCATGCATGCGGCCGGTCGCGATCACGAAATCGTCCGGCGTCTCCTGCTGCAGCATCCGCCACATCGCGTCCACATACTCGGGTGCCCAGCCCCAGTCCCGTGCTACCGACAGGTTGCCCATTTCCAGCTTGGACAGCCGGCCCTGGGCTACGGCGATGGCCCCGCGGATGATCTTGCGGGTAACGAATCGCGCCGGCCGCAGCGGCGATTCATGATTGAACAGGATGCCGGAGCAGGCAAAGAGGCCATAGGCCTGCCGGTAATTGGCGACCAGCCAGTGCGCCGCCGATTTGGCCACGCCATAGGGGCTGCAGGGGCGGAAGGCCGTCGCCTCGCTGGCCGGCCCGTCGAGCGTGTCGCCGAAGCTTTCGCTCGACGAGGCATGGTAGAACCGGGTGTCGATGTCCAGGAAGCGAATGGACTCGAGGATGTTGAGCGTGCCGTTCAGGATGCTGTCGATCGTCTCGACCGGCTGCTCGAAGGACAGGCCGACGGCCGACTGTGCCGAGAGATTGTAGATCTCGTCGGGCTTGGCCTGCCGGATGACCTGCACGATGTTGCGGAAATCGTGCAAGGCAACCGAATGCACCTGCACATCCCCGCGGATCCCGAGAATCTCCAGGTTCCGGAACGACGCGATTTCGCTGTCCCGCGACGTGCCGTGGACGGCATAGCCGCGGGACAGCAGAAACTGCGCAAGATAAGCGCCGTCCTGACCGGAGACGCCAAAGATCAGCGCGGTACGAGCCATCGTCCTTGCTCAGGTCAGCGCGCCGCCGTCTCTCGCTCGAGGCGGGCAAGGTCGCTGGAGACCATCTCGCGCACCAGTTCGGGGAAGGTGGTCGTGTGCTTCCAGCCCAGCTTGGCATGCGCCTTGGACGGATCGCCCAGCAGCAGGTCGACCTCGGTCGGGCGGAAATAGCGCGGATCGACCTCGACCAGCACGTCGCCGGTGGCGGCATCGATGCCCTTCTCGTCCACACCCGTGCCGCGCCATTCGATCTTGCGGCCGACGCAGCCGAAGGCCAGCTCGACGAACTCGCGGATGGAATGGGTCTCGCCGGTGGCGAGCACGTAATCGTCGGCCTGCGGCTGCTGGAGGATGCGCCACATGCCCTCGACATAGTCGCGGGCATGGCCCCAGTCACGCTTGGCGTCCAGGTTGCCGAGATAGAGCGCCTTCTGGCGGCCGGTCTGGATCGCCGCGACGGCACGGGTGATCTTGCGCGTCACGAAGGTCTCGCCGCGCGTCGGCCCCTCATGGTTGAACAGGATGCCGTTGGAGGCGTGGATGCCGTAGGCCTCACGGTAGTTCACCGTGATCCAGTAGGCATAGAGCTTGGCGGCGGCATAGGGGCTGCGCGGATAGAAGGGCGTGGTCTCCTTCTGCGGCGTCTCCTGCACGAGACCGTACAGCTCGGAGGTGGAAGCCTGGTAGAAGCGGGTCTTCTTCTCCATCCCGAGGATGCGGATCGCCTCCAGCAGGCGCAGGGTGCCGAGCCCGTCGGAGTTCGCCGTGTATTCCGGCGTCTCGAAGCTCACCTGCACATGGCTCTGGGCCGCCAGATTGTAGATCTCGTCCGGCTGGACCTCCTGCACGATGCGGATCAGGTTGGTCGCATCGGTCAGGTCGCCATAGTGCATCCGGAACCGGACATCGCCTTCATGGACGTCGTGGTAAAGATGCTCCACGCGCTCCGTGTTGAAGGAGGAGGAACGCCGCTTGACTCCGTGGACGGTATAGCCCTTCGACAGCAAGAGCTCCGCCAGGTAGGCGCCATCCTGTCCCGTGACACCAGTGATCAAAGCAACCTTGCTCAATGCTCGCTCCTGTTTCTCAGGCTAGGGTCTAGGCTGCATTCAGGCAGCACGGTTAGAAGATGGCGGCACTTCAGAAGTGGACGGAAACTACGGTCTTTTCCGTGGAGCCGTCAACAGCGGGGTTGTGTACCCCGCTGCGCCTGGAAAATGGCCGGGCACCTGCTTCGTCCCCGTAACTGTTCCAGTCCTATAGTATCGTCGGACAGTGCCGCCACGGGGGGTTTACCTCGCTGCCCGGCAGCGTCCGGCTTAGCGAAGACACCGGGCAAAGACAAGAGTGGAGCCCTGTGGCGAGGAGTGTGGTAGACAGCGGGCATTGACGGGGGTGGTTTCCTCCCGGTGCGGCAGCCCTGCCTGGGCGGCCCTTGAGAAAAGGCAGCTTTCCGGTTTCATGCTCGATCCACTTCATGAGGCCGACCTCCGGCCTGCAGCCAAGACCATCGATCCGGTGCGCTCACGGCCCAGCCGCCCCGCACAGGCCATACAGAGCAAGGCCTCTGCGGAATGAAGCAGGGGACGACGCAGGCCGGCGCACCGACCTTCACCATCGTCACGCCCTGCCTGAACCGGGTCAGCCTCGTCGCGGAGGCGGTGGAGAGCGTCCTGGCCCAGCGGGACGTAACGGTCGAGCATATCGTGGCCGATGGCGGCTCCACCGACGGCACGCTGGAGGTGCTGGCCCGCTATCCGCACCTGCGCGTCCTGACCGGACCGGACAGCGGACTCTATGACGGGATCAACCGCGCCCTCGCCATCGCGCGCGGCCGCATCATCGGGCATCTCAACACCGACGACACGCTGCTACCCGGCGCCCTCGCCGCCGTGGAGCGGGCGCTCGCCGCCAACCCGGAGGCCGATGCGGCCTGCGGTGGAGCCGTAGTGATGGAGGCCGGCAGAGACGGCGTCCTGCGGGAACTGCGCCGCTACGACGACCCTGCCATGAAACGGCTGAGGCCGCTCGACCTGTGCCGTGGCGTCCCGATGATCAACGCCCGCTTCTTCCGCCGCGAGTTCTACGACCGGGTGGGTGTCTACGATCCGTCCTACCGCTATGCCGGCGACCGGGAGTTCCTGCTGCGGGCCTGGACCGCCGGGATGCGGACGGTTCCGGTGGCGGAGCCGGTCTATGCCTACCGGCAGCATGCCGGCTCTCTGACCATCGTCGGCGGCATGCGGCATACCGTCCCATGGCTGGACGAGCATCTGCGGCTCGCCCGGCGCTGGATGCAGGATCCGGACGCTCCACCCGCCCTGCGGCACGAGGCGCGCGCCTGGCATGCGCTGGAAGTCGGCAGGGCGGCGGTCCACGCCCTGGCAGCTCGACAGCCGGCCGATGCTGTGACGCTGGCGCGCGGCGGGGCCGCAACCGATCCCCTCTGGCCCGGCCGCTTCCTCACCCAGTCGATCGGCTATTGCCTTCGCCGGATCGGATGGACAAAGGATTGGGCCGGCTGACCCCCGGTCATCCCATAACCGTTCCCGCCAGTCGTGTCTGCGACCAAACCGTCGCCCAACAGAGCCTCCGCCTATGCCGTCCTCCCTGCCGCCCGCCGCCGGCTCCCTCCCGTCCGGTTTCACCTCCCTTGTCGAACGGTTCGCCAGCAGCGAACCGGTCGTACGAGCCCTTGCCGTCGGCAGCGGCCCGGGACGGGAAGCCCTTGCCCGTGGGCTGGCCCGCAATCCCCGGCGGCCGGTGCTGGTGGACGGCGGAGCGGGTTCCCTTCCGAACGCCCATGAAGTGGCGGAGGCCTGGCTGCGCCTGCGCGACGATCCCGACCAGCCGCCGCTCGCCCTCCTGCTCGACCGGCTGGAGGAAGAGGGCCGGCGCCGGGAGGGGGCCGCCGGGGCCGAACCCCCCTCGACTTCCGCCGGCAGGAGCGCGGCGACTTCGAGATCCTGCTGATCGAGAACGCCGGCTTCGCCGGCCTGAAGGCGTTGGATCTGGCCGAGGATGCCAGTCTCGTCCTGCTGGCGGAGCCGGCGGAAAGCGGCACCGGCTGGCTGCTGCGCCACCGCCTGCTGACGCGGCCAGGCTGGCAGGTGCTGCACGACGACCCTGCGGGCGGCTACGCGGCCTTCCGCCGTGTTGGTCTTGGGGGGGTCTGCCGATTCATTTTTTCACGATCGTGCTGAACGGGGAGCCGTTCATCCGGTATCACGAGGGGGTGTTTTCCCAGCTTCCGATGGAGTGGCACTGGCACATCGTGGAGGGGGTGGCGTCCCTCAAGCACGACACGGCGTGGAGCGTGGCGTCGGGCGGGCGGGTTCTGGACAGCGTGCACGACCGCGGGCGCAGCAACGACGGCACCTCGGCCTATCTGGACGAGCTGGCGGCGCGCCATCCCGACCGGGTGACGCTCTACCGCAAGCCGCCGGGCGAGTTCTGGGACGGCAAGCGCGAGATGGTCAACGCGCCGCTGCCGTCCATCGGCGAGGACTGCCTGCTCTGGCAGGTCGATGCCGACGAGCTGTGGACGGCCGGGCAGATCCGCACCGTCCACGCCCTGTTCCAGGACAATCCCGGGCGCAGCGCCGCCTTTTACTGGTGCGACTATTTCGTCGGGCCCGAGCGCATCATCGCCACCCGCCACAACTACGCGCAGAACCCGCGCCAGGAGTGGCTGCGCACCTGGCGCTTTTCCCCCGGCATGCGGTGGGCGGCGCACGAGCCGCCGGTGCTGGCCGACGCCGACGGCCGCAACGTCGCCGCGGCCGACCCCTTCACCCAGGACGAGATGGAGGAGGCCGGCGTCGTCTTCCAGCATTTCGCCTACGCCACCGAGGCGCAGGCCGCCTTCAAGGAGAGCTACTACGGCTACCGCGACGCCACCGCCCACTGGTGGCGCCTGCAGCGCGAGGCGGCGGGGCCGGTGCTGCTGAAGGATTATCTGCCCTGGGTCACCGACACCACCCTGACCGACCTGGCCGCCGCCCGCGGCGTGGTGCCGCTGGCGGTGCCGGAGGGCAGCGGGGCGGCGGGCGGCTGGCGCTTCCGCGATCCGGACGAGGTGGCGGCGCTCCGGCGGGCGCTGCCGGCGGTGCATCCGAAGATCCTGGTGGACGGGGTGTTCTACCAGCACCTCAACTCGGGCATCGCGCGGGTGTGGACGGCGGTGCTGAAGGCGTGGGTGGCCTCGGGCTTCGCCCGGCATGTGCTGCTGCTCGACCGCGCCGGCACGGCGCCGCGCATCCCGGGCGTGCATACCCGGACCATCCGCGCCCACAGCTACGACGCCACCGGGGCGGACAGCCTGTACCTGCAGCGGCTGTGCGAGGAGGAGGGGGCGGACCTGTTCGTCTCCACCTACTACTCGACGCCGACGACGACGCCGTCGCTGTTCATGGGCTACGACATGATCCCCGAGGCGCTCGGCTTCCCGCTGGAGGACGAGGCGTGGCGCGAGAAGCACCGGGCGATCCGGCACGCCTGCGCCCACATCATGATCTCGCACAACTCGGCGCGCGACCTGGAGCGGCTGTTCCCCTCGGTGCCGGCGGGCAGCACGGCGGTCGCCTACTGCGGCGTCGACGCCGGCTTCCGCCCCGCCACCTTGGACGAGGTGGCGGCCTTCCGCGCCCGCCATGGGCTGAACGGGCCCTACCTGCTGATGGTCGGCGAGCGCTCGGGCTACCAGGGCTACAAGAACGGGCTGCTGCTGTTCCGCGCCCTGGGACAGGAGGCGGCCTCCGGTAATCGGGCCGGCGACCTGACGGTGGTGTGCATCGGCGGCCGGCCGGAGGTCGAGCCGATGTTCCGCGCCCTGGCGCCGGGGGTGCGCACGGTGCGGCTGTCGCTGCCCGACGAGGAGCTGCGCTTTGCCTATGCCGGGGCGCAGGCGCTGGTCTACCCGTCGCGCTACGAGGGCTTCGGCATGCCGATCGTCGAGGCGATGGCCTGCGGCTGCCCGGTCATCACCTGCGCCAACTCCTCGATCCTCGAGGTGGCGGGCGAGGCGGCGCTGTTCGTCGGGGAGGACGACGCGCAAGGCCTGCTCGACGCCATCGCCCGGACCCGCGATCCCGGCCGCCGCGCCGAACTGGTCGACCGCGGCCTGGAGCAGGCCGCACGCTTCACCTTCCCCGCCATGGCCCAGACCATGGCCCAGACCATGAGCGAAACCGTCCGGAGCCTCAAAACAGGCATCCTCGCCCCGCCTTCAACCCTCTGGAACGACGTCAGGACCATCCAGGCGGCCGGCGGGTCGGCTCCAGGCGCGATGGAGGATGAGGATTCGCCCTGGGTGCTGCGCCGCCGCCTGCAACGGGCGGAACAGCATCTGCAGGCCGTGCAGAACGAACTGTCGAGCATGCAGAACAGCCCCTTCTGGCGGCTGCGCCGGGTGACGCTGGCGGTCCTCGGCCGGCTGGGCGTACGATGGCGCCGCTGAGGGGGCGGCGCTGATCAGATGCGCATCCTGTTCGACGACCACATCTTTTCCATCCAGCGCCATGGCGGCGTCTCCCGCTGCTTCGCCGAGGTCATCGCGGGGCTGCAGACGCATCCGGGAGTGGAGGTGCTGCTGCCCTTCCGCCGGGTGATCAACGCGCATCTGATCGACCAGCCCGACCTGAACGTCTGCGGTTTCCTGGACGGCCGGCATTTCCCCGGCAAGCGGACCCTGCTGCGCGCCCACAACAAGCGCCTGATGCGGCGGGCGCTGCGTCGGATGTCCTTCGACGTCTTCCACCCGACCTTCTACGACACCGGCTACCTCGACCTGCTGGAGGACCGGCCCCTGGTGGTCACCGTCCATGACATGGCGCCGGAGCTGATGCCGGCGGCCTTCCCCCATCCCGACATGGTCCATCCCGGCAAGAGGGCCCTGTGCGAGGCCGCCTCCGCCATCGTCGCGGTGTCGCAGACCACCAAGGCGGATCTGGTCAGGCTCTACGGCCTGGACCCGGACCGGGTGACGGTGATCCATCACGGGCTCTCCGGCGACGCGGTATGGGCGCCGGGACAACCCGCGGGGATGGGGCTTCCGGACCGCTATCTCCTGCTGGTCGGCCGACGCGACGGCTACAAGAATTTCGCCGGGGTGGCGGGTACGTTGGCCGCCTGCCTGGCCCGACGGCCCGACCTGCATCTGGTCTGCGTCGGCGGCGGCCCGCTCGCAGAGGAGGAACGGCGTCCCTTCCAGGAGGCCGGCTGCGCAGCACGCCTGCACCAGCATACGCTGGCCGCCCCCGACCTCGCCCGGGCCTATGCTCATGCCGAGGCCTTCATCTACCCCTCGCTCTACGAAGGGTTCGGCCTGCCCATCCTGGAAAGCTTCGCCAACGGCTGCCCGGCCGTGCTGAGCAACCGCAGCTGCTTTCCCGAGATCGCCGCGGACGCCGCGCTCTACTTCGATCCGGGAACGCCGGAAACCCTGCACGGAGCTCTGGACCGGCTGATCGGCGACCGGGCGCTGCGCGACCGGCTGGTCGAGGCCGGACGGCGGCGCGCCCGCGACTTCACCTGGGCGGCGGCAGTGGAAAAGCTGGTCGCACTCTACCGGCGCCTGCCCGTCCATCGCTGAAGCGGGCTCCGGCGGCATAGGCAGGTCAGAAGACGCGCACCGCGCAACGGGCCAGGAAGCGCGTCGTGCGCATCGGCGAGCGGGCGAAGGCCCGGCCGATATGGCCGACCGCACTGGGAAAGGAGCGTTCGTGCACCGCCGCCACCGCCTGCTCGATCGCGAGGCTGGCCCGGAAGCGCCGCAGCCCTTCCGGGCCGGAGACCCGCAGGACCCGTTCGGCGTGCTGGCTGTGCAGCCGGTCGATGGCGACCGCCACCGCGGCCGAATGCGGCCGCCGGCTGACATGCACCACCGTTCCCAGCATCGGCAGGCAGTCGAAGGAGAAGCGCTCCATGCAGCGCAGCAGCCAGTCCCAATCCTCCAGCCGGGGAAGCCCCTCGTCGAGCGGCCCCACCGCGGTGAAGCAGTCGCGGCGCACCATCATGGTGGAGCCTGGGGAGACGTAGCAGCCGTCGAGCATCGTGTCGAACCAGCTCCCGTCCGCCTTCGGCCGGCGCTCGCTGTAACGGCCGCTCTCCTCGCGATGGAGGACGAAGCCGGTGCAGGAGACCTGAGGCGCGCCCGACGGCTTCTCCATTGCCGCAAGCTGGGTGGCGAGCTTGCCGGGCAGCCATTCATCGTCGGAGTCGAGAAAGGCGATGTAGCGGCCGCGGGCCGCTCCGACCCCGGTATTGCGCGCCGCAGCGGCCCCCCGGTTCCGCTCGTGACGCAGAACCCGGATGCGCGGATCGTTATAGGAAAGGGGAATGTCGGCGCTGCCGTCCGAGGACCCGTCGTCCACCACGATCAGCTCCCAGTCCGCGATCTCCTGGGCCAGCACGCTTGCGATGGCACGACGCAGCGTATGAGCCCGGTTGAAGGCGGGTATGACGATACTGACCAGGGGCTCTTCCATCGATGATCTCGTTTACGGCACGGCGACCGGACCTGTGCGGTGCGCACCATAGGGCGCACCGTGCGCAACGGGAAGGGGCGACGAACAGGTCACCTGCTCTTTGTCCACGCATGTGCCCGGGAAGCAGCCCTCAGACGCTGCGGTTCTTCAGCGACAGCTCCAGATGGCGCAGGATCAGGTCGGTGTCGTAGTCGGTGGACTGCTTCACCACCCGCTCCCAGTAGGTCAGCAGCGGGATGCGGGCCGGGTTCTTCTGCAGCAGGTCGCGCTTGAGGAAGGGGAAGTCCATCTGGGAGATCAGGTAATCCCAGAAGAAATGCGTCCCGTTCAGCGGCACCCCGGCGTTGATGGTGCGGAAAATCTGCTGGATGAAGCTCCTGCGCACCGGATCCAGGCCATCGCCGGCGATGTCGCGCTCCAGCACAGCCTCGACCAGGGCGGAAGCCGCCTGGCGGTAGGGAAAGGCGGCGCGGCAGCGCAGGCCGCCCCGGCGCAGCGCCCGCGTCAGCCCGACCTCGTACTTGCGCACCACCCAGGTCTTGGACTGGACGTAGCGCAGCCCCGTCCAGAAGGCGGCGAAGGCCGGGGAGGCGAGGGCCTTGCGGTGGAACAGCAGGAAATAGCTCTGCAGGTGGAAGGAGAATTCCCAGCTGTCCGACGCGCCCCAGACGTCGGCCACCGCCGGATCCATCCGGTCCAGCACGCCGGCCAGATGGTAGAGCGGCCCGTAAACGCTGTCGTTGGCGAGCAGCAGCATATCCAACGCACCGAGGTCCGGAATGGCGGCGACGCCTTCCTTGTAGGCGCCGAAATCATACCCGACATTGTCGCGCCGGATGATCAGGGCGCACAGATCCTGCAGGCTTTCCAGCTGCCCCAGCTTCGGCGAGTTGCTGACGAAGACGATGGCGAAGCCGAGGTCGCGGAGCTGGCGCAGATAATGCTGCACGAAATCGTGGACCACGCCCTGCCGGTCGTAATGGACGAACACCACCACCCGGCGCGCGCCGGCCAGCGGATGGCGTCCTTCGAGGCGCTCGCGGACATAGCTCGCCTTGCGGGTCACACTGGCCGCATAGGAGAGGTAGGCTCCGAGAAGCTTGGACTGTGCGATCAACCAAACGAACACGAAGCGCAGGCGCAGGGGAAGGCGGAGCAACTGCATCATCGGAACCGGGTCATCCTTGGAACGGTTCGGCCTGGGCTTCTGGATCGACGGGGATCGATCCCCCGGGCCGCATCAGACGGGCAGATGCTGGGTACGGACCAGCAGTTCCGCCCGCGCCCGCAGCTCGAGCGGCAGCGGCGGCAGGCCGGCGGCCGGCTTCAACATGGCGCGCAGGGCTTCGCCCGCCTCCTGCTTCAGTCCGGCATTGACGAGCGCCTGTCCCTGATGGAACAGCGCCGGCCACAGCAGAGACCGGGCGATCGGCGCGGTCTCGCGGTCGGGCAGCGCCATGCAGGCCTCGTAGGAGCGGCCGAAGAAGTCGGCGGCCGCCCGCGGCGCCTTGCGATGGTTGAGGGTGAGGATGCCGAGCGCGAAGGCGGTGGAGGCTAGAACGGCCCCCTCGGCCGGCAGGGCGGCCTCCACCGGCACCACGAGCCGGTCGGCCGCCGCATAATGGCCGAGATTCACCAGGTCGACGAAGATCTTCCGCTGGGTGTCCTCCAGGATGTACGCCGGAATCCGCTCTCCCAGCAGCGGGCTTGGGTGGTCGCCCAACCGCAGCACCTCCTCCGCGGCATCCGCTGGTCGATCCCACGCCAGCAGGTGCGCCACGAAGCCCCGCGCCCGCCACATCAGCTCTTCGCTTTCCTCGTCATCGGCCCCAATAATGTGCAAAGCTGCGCGCATCCGCTCACCGGCAAGCGCTGCAGCCTGGAACCATGTGTATGCAATGTCACGTTGACCGTCAGCTAGCCACGCCAATATGCCGCTGAAATACAGGACATTACCCAGGCAGAATGGATAAAGGGCGTGGTAGGCATCGATACTGTCCGGTTGTACGGACTCCGAGAGCTTCGCATACAGGGCGGCAGGATCAGCCAGATCGATATTCCAGCGCCGGAGAAAGACTTCGGCGACTTCAGACTGCGCAGCATGAGCAGCTTTGAAATCACCAGCGTTGGTCATCTCCTTCAGCAGCCGGTAGCGGTATCCAACCCCCAGCGGCGAGACCGGATCTGTCGTTTTGATTCGGGTGCGCAAATAATCATGGTAAGAACTCCGATCGAAGGCACGGGTCAGGTCGGCCCGCAGCTCCTCCCCGACGGAGGCAGCAATCCGTAGCGTGTGGCCACGGTCAATCACCGAGACACTCTTAAAACCGACGCGCCGGAGCAGGAGCTCTATCCCCTGTGGACTATAGAGGACATAGTGGTAGCCAGGGCAGAGAAGTGACAGCAGGGTTCCCGGCTGCGTCTCCGGACGAATGCCACTGGCACTGGGCGTGGTGAGCAAGAGTGTGCCGTTCGTCGTCAGAACGTCACGCAGAATAACCAACAGTTTTTCCGGCTCGAAGACATGCTCGATTACCTCTGCGCACAGTGCGAGATCGAATGGTTCCGCACCAGCATCGGCTGCCGAATGCAAATAGACATGCTGAATGTCTACACCGAGCACCTCTCGCCCTAAGCGAGCACTATATCCTGGATCGAAACCACGGGCTTCCCAGCCGAAGGCAGTACGGGCGTAGTCCAGCAGGAAGCCGAAGCCGCAGCCAATCTCGATATAGCGACGCACGCCGGCAGGATCGACGGCGGCAAGAAGCTCTGCCATTACGTCGATGCCGGCGTTCTGCTCCAAGTAGACATCCACCAAGGGATCGAGAACTGCCTCATAGGGAGGCTGCCCCATGGTCGGATGGAAGGCAGTACCACAGGATTGGCATACAACCAAAGGCTGCTCATCGTGCGGAGGCCAAGGGGAGCGCACCTTCAGACGAATCCGCTTGGCTCCCGCATCCTCACAGGCCGGGCAGGTGGCATTCAGATGGCAGTCATCACTCTCCCACGTGATCGTCTTGGTCCAGTTGATGATTTCCGCGCCACCCATCTCGATCTTTTCCATCCCCGTCCTCTGCATCGATCCAGTGAGCCCCGCTCTCTTAACAGCCTATGACCACGGCAACAAGCGTGGGCGGGATCCGCTCAACATCGAGAGTCCTTCCATAACCAGAAACTGTGTGACCTGAGACTGATCCTCGACCCGAAACTCCTCCAGGCGGGGCGAGAGGTCCGGCGCTTCATCGGCCGGTGTCAGGGCCCCCGGGGATGCGTGAGGACGATCCTCGTTATAGTGCCGCCTCCAGGCCTCGATCTTGGCGCGGGCATCCTCCAGGCTCAAGAACCAATGCGTGTTCAGACACTCATCCCGAAAAACGCCCGTTGAAGGACTCGATGACGGCGTTGTCGGTCGGCTTGTCCGGCCCTCCCGACACAGCAGGATGTGGATCCGCCGATAGCCGTGCGGATCCGCGTGGCGGCAATCTCCTTGATCCGCTGGCGCAGCGGCGCCTGGTCGTCCCGGATCGTCTTGTAGCGGTGCGAGCTGCGGTCAAAGCGCATCGCCGCACAGCTCCGGCGTTCGCTCCCCCGATAGCGATCCTGCAGCCACCGGATGATCTCCCGCCGCCGACCAGTCGTCATGCCTTTTCGCCAGCTCCTCCTGGAGCATCGCCTTGTTCAGGCTCAGGCCGGCAATCTTGCCGGAAACCCGCATTTCCCCTGGAGGGGGGTTCCGGTCGGGGGCACAGGTCACTCCAACTGGCTTCCCGCCACCGCACCGTGCCATGGTGGCGTCCTCCGACATTGCCGTCATTCCGTCCCATGCCCCCCAGCCTGACCATCGTCACCGTGAACTGGAACTCCGGTGCACTGCTGCGACAGTGCGTCGCGTCGCTGCCGGCGGCGCTGACCGGCGGCTTTACGCTGGAGCGGATGGTGGTGGTCGACAACGCCTCCACCGACGGCTCGGCGGATGGGCTGGAGACAGGGGCGTCGGCAGAGACGTCGGCAGAGACGTCGGAGGTGCCGCTGGCCGTGCTGCGAAACCCCGCGAACCGCGGCTTCGCCGCCGCCTGCAACCAGGGCGCCGCCGGGGCCCGGTCCGATTGGCTGCTGTTCCTCAACCCCGACACCCGGCTATCGGGCACTTCCCTGGCGCCCGCCCTCTCCTTCCTGGAGGAACCGGCGAGCGCCCGGACCGGCATCCTCGGCATCCGGCTGGTGGACGAGGCGGGGCGAACCCAGCGCGCCTGCGCCCGCTTCCCGACGCCGGGCCGCATTCTGGCTCAGGCGCTTGGGCTGGACCGGCTGTGGCCCGCCTGCTTCCCGCCGCACTTCATGACGGACTGGGACCATGCCGACACGCGGCCTGTCGATCAGGTGATGGGCGCCTTCCTGATGATCCGCCGCGACCTGTTCGAGCGGCTCGGCGGCTTCGACGAGCGCTTCTTCGTTTATTTCGACGATGTGGACCTCTGCCTGCGCGCCCGGCAGGCGGGATGGGAGGTGGTGCATTTCGCCGGGGCGGAGGCCTACCACCGCGGCGGCGGCACCACCGACCGGGTGCGCGACCTGCGGCTGTTCTATTCGCTGCGCAGCCGGATCCAGTTCGCCGCCAAGCATTTCGGCATGACCGGCACGGTGCTGGTGGCGGCCGTCAGCCTGTTGGTGGAACCGCTGGCGCGGCTGGTCCACGCACTCGTCGCGCGATCGCCGCGGGATGCCGGTGCCGTGTTGCGCGGGACGGCGCTGCTGTGGCGGGCCCTGCCCGACCTGCTGTGCGGCCTGGGGAAAGCCAAGCCGCAGGGATGAGCGCTTTTCCCGACCGGAACGAGCCCGCTTTCTCCCGGACGGGCTTGCGGCTATAGTCGCGGGCGGCGCCGGGACGGCCGGACAACGCCGCTGCGGATCCCGACGCTCCCATGCCGCCTGCCCTGATCAGCCTGCCGACAGACTCGGATCTCCTGGTCCTTTCCTCACCTGCCTTCGACGCCCGCCCGCCCGCCCTGCGCCACGCCGGGCTGATCCCGCCACCCGTCCTCCATTCCATGGAAGGTACCTGGGCAATGGGACGGTTCGAGGAACGGCGGGTACGCATCCTGCGGCTGCGGGACGTCTGGGTCGCCCGGGAAGGCCTGGTTTTCGACCAGGATGGCGCGCTCTACCGCGAAACGATCACCCAGCACAGCGGAGCGGAGGTGGCCAGGGCACAGGCCGCCGTCCTCGCCGCCATCGCCACCGGGTCAGGGCCGGCCGACCGGGAAGGTCCGGTGGTGCTGTGCAAGAAGAGGGGCGTCGGCAACTACGGTCACTGGATGATGGAGATGCTGCCGAAGGCGCATCTCGTGGCAAGCCATCTGCCGAACCTCGCTCCCCGTTTCCTGGTGGCGGACGTGCCGGGACAGATCCGCGCCTCGATGGCATCGTCGCTCGCCCTTCTGGGGATCGATCCGGCCCGCGCTGTGGTCGCCGGCGACGAGCCGCGCCGCTTCGACGAGCTGATCCTCGTGGAAGGGCTGACCGAACACGGCGTCTACATGTCGCCGCTGGTGATGGATTGCGTCCGGGCGCTGTCCGATGCGGTGGCGGCCGGCCGTCCCGGCATGCCACCGCCTGCCCGTCGTCTGTTCGTCAGCCGCCAGGCCGCGGGGTTCCGGCGGTTGACGGGAGAGGATGATCTTCTGCTGCAGGCCCAGGGAGCGGGCTGGGTCCCGGTGGAGCCGGGCCTGCTCGCCCTGCCGGACCAGATCGCGCTGTTCTCCGGGGCGGGGGAGGTGGCGGGTGTCATGGGAGCGGCCATGACCAACATTATCTTCCTGCCGCCGGGAAGCCGCGTGGTCGCCCTGACCCCGGCCAGCATGCCGGACACCTTCTTCTGGTTCATCGCCACCCTGCGCGGGCTCGATTATCTGGAAGTCCGCTGCGCTCAGACCGGACCGGTCCGCGGCGTCATGCCGTGGGACACCGACCTGATCCTCGATCCTGCCGACGCTGCCGGACTGTTCGGCATCGCCCGGACCGCCGAAGGACAGCCATGATCACGCCCGACAGCGGTTTCAGGCTCTGCATCGACAAGGTCACCGTCGGCGCCGACCTTCGTGTGGAGGGCTGGGCCTTCCACCACCGCCACGGTCCCTGCCGGATCGAGGCCCTCGCCGGCAATGGAAGCGCGCCGCCCGCCGCATCCGCCGCCGACCGGCTGAGCAGCGGACTGGACCGCCACGATGTCGGGCTGTCGCTCGGGACACCGATGGCCGACCGGTCCGGCTTCGACCTCGCGGCCGTCCTGCCCGGCGACGCCCGGGCGGTGTGGCTGCGGCTGGGTGCAGGCGGCGAGCAGGCCTTCGCCCCGCTGCTGGTCCGCAACGGGACGGCCCTGCACGACTGGAGACCGGCCGACGGCAGCGGCATCGCCGTGATGGAGTACGGCTTCCTGACGGAGCGGGGACCGCGCTTCGCCGCCGCCCTGCCGGCCGCCCTGACGCGGGCGCACGAGGCGCTCGGTCTGTTCGCCGCCGCGCCGCGCCGCCCGGCACCGCTGCAGGCCCCGGTCTCCATCGTGGTTCCGGTCTTCGGCGGCAAGCCGTTCCTCGCCCCGCTGCTCCAGTCGCTGGTCGAGACGGTGGAGCCCTGCCACCGGATCGTCTTCGTCGACGACGGCAACCCCGACCGCAGCATCACCGCCTTCCTGGTGGCGCTGGGCTGCTCGCTCGACAACGTCGCCGTGGTCGCCAAGCCGCGCAACGAAGGCTATCCGCGCGCCGTCGCCGCCGGGGTCGAGGCGGCGACGCGGCTGAACCCCGACGGCCATGTCGTGCTGCTGAACACCGACGTCGAGCTGCCGGCCGGATGGCTGGAGCGGCTGGTCGGGCCGATCGAGCGGATGCCCTGGATCGCCAGCACCACGCCGCTGACCAACGCCGGCACCATCTGCGGCTTCCCCGCCATGCCGGACGACAACGCCCCCTTCCTGGGCGCTGCGGTCGGCGAGATCGACGCGGCCTTCGCCGCGATGGCGGAGCTGCCGCCGGTCGAGCTGCCGACCGGCGTCGGCTTCTGCATGGCGCTGAACCGGCGGGTGCTGCGGGAGATCGGCTTCTTCGACCTGGAGGCCTTCGGGCGCGGCTATGGCGAGGAGGTGGACTGGTGCCGCCGCGCCATGCGCCACGGCTTCGCCAACGTCGCCATCCCCAACCTCTACGTCCACCACAAGCATGGCGGCAGCTTCTCCAGCCAGGAGAAGCAGGGCCGCATCGCGGCGTCCGGCGAGATCATCCGACAGCGCTATCCGGAGTTCGACGCCGAGGTGCAGGACTTCATCCGGGCCGATCCGCTGCGCCCCCTGCGCGCCGCCGCCGCCGCGGTGGCCCAGGGAAGGCTCGGCCGGCCGCGCACGGTCCTGCTGTTCGACCATGCCGGCGGCGGCGGCACGGCCGCCTTCCGCGCCAAGGAGATCGCCCGGCTTCAGGCGGCCGGCAAGGCGGTGCTTCTGGTGCGTCCGGCCCTGCGGCCGCGGGTCGGCATGCCGGACGGCGCGCTCGACATCGAGCTGCTGCACGCCGACGGCCGTTTCGATTTCCCGGCGAACGACCTCGCCGATCTCGCGGCCCTCGCGCGGGTGCTGCCGCTGAGCGAGGCGGTCGTCGGCTCCCTGGTCGGCTATCGGGCGCCGGACGCCGTGATGGCCTTCCTGCGGACGCTGCGGACCGGGGAGCTCTGCGGGCGGGAGGTGCCGCTGCGGCTGCTGCACCACGACTATTTCCCGGTCTGCCCGTCGCTGAACCTGATCGACGCGGAGGACCGCTTCTGCGGCGTGCCGGGACCGGAGCGCTGCCGGGCCTGCGCGCCCGCCAATCCGCATTTCCGTGTCCCGGAAGGCGGAACCCTGGACTTGGCGGCGCATCGCCGGGCCTGGCAGGAGATCTTCGACCTCGCCGACCGCCACGTCTTCTTCTCCCGGAGCGCGCTCGCCGTCATGCGGCGGGCCTTCGCCCTGCGCGACGAGCGGGTGCGCATCATCCCGCACCTGGCCGACCATGTGACGGTGGCGCCGCTGCCGCCCCCGCCGCCCGGCCCGGTCCTGCGGGTAGCGGTGGTCGGCGGCATCGGGGTGGCCAAGGGCTCCCGCATGCTGGAGGCGATGGTGCGGCTGGCCGAGGCGCACCGGCTCCCCGTCGCCTTCGAGCTGTTCGGCAACATCGACCGGCCGATCGGCTCGGCCCATTTCCGCGACAACGGCCCCTACAGCCCGGACCAGCTTCCCGGCCTGCTGGCGGAGCGGGGATGTCACGCCGTGTTCCTGCCCTCCATCTGGCCGGAGACCTATTGCTACGTGCTGGACGAGGTGGTCGGGCTGGGGCTGCCGGTCGGCGTCTTCGACATCGGCGCGCCGGCGGAGCGGCTGCGCTGCTGGGCCAACGGCTTCGTCGTCTCCCCCGTCACGCCGGAGGCGGCGCTGAACGCCCTGCTGCGCGTGGCGGGCGGGCGGGCCGCCCGATAGACTGGCTCCGGCCCCCGGCGGAGCGACCGCGGACGGACATGCAGCGGACCCCGTAATGCCCCACCCTCCTCCCCCCTTGCCCGAAGATCTCCGGCTTCTCGAAGCGGAAGCGGTCTCCATCCTGCGCGAGACGGCAGCGGCCTTCCGCAAGCCGGTCCTGCTCTACTCCATCGGCAAGGACAGCGGGGTCCTGCTGCATCTGGCACGCCGGGCCTTCCATCCCGGTCCGCTCCCCTTCCCGCTGCTGCACATCGACACGGGCTGGAAGTTCCGCGAGATGATCGCCTTCCGCGACGAGACCGTGCGCCGGCTGGGGGTCGAGCTGATCGTCCATCGCAACGAGGAAGGGGCGGCACGCGGCATCGATCCGGTGCGTTCCGGATCGGCCCTGCACACCCGCGTCATGAAGACGGAAGCGCTGCGCCAGGCGCTCGACCGCCACGGCTTCGACGCGGCGATCGGCGGCGCCCGGCGGGACGAGGAGAAGAGCCGGGCCAAGGAGCGCATCTTCTCCATCCGCAGCCCGGGCCACGGCTGGAACCCGCGCGACCAGCGGCCGGAGCCCTGGCGGCTCTACAACACACGGCTCCAGCCGGGGGAGACGGTGCGCGTCTTCCCGCTGTCGAACTGGACGGAGCTGGACGTATGGCGCTATGTCGCCGCCCGGCGGCTGCCGGTGGTCCCGCTCTATTTCGCGGCGGAGCGGCCGGTGGTCCGGCGGTCGGGGACCCTGATCATGGTGGACGACGAGCGGCTGCCGCTCGATCCCGGCGAGGTACCGGAGCGGCTGCGCGTCCGCTTCCGCACGCTCGGCTGCTATCCGCTGACCGGCGCGATCCCGTCCGGTGCGGCGACGGTGGAGGAGATCATCGCGGAGATGCGCGCCTCACGCAGCTCGGAACGGCAGGGCCGGCTGATCGACGGCGACGAGCCGGCGGCGATGGAGCGCAAGAAGCGGGAGGGATATTTCTGATGGACTCTCCAGCCTCCGGCGGACCGGAAAGGAGCACCGGGCACGGACTGCTGCGCGTCCTCACCTGCGGGTCGGTGGACGACGGCAAGTCCACGCTGATCGGCCGCCTGCTGCACGACGCCGGGCTGGTGCCCGACGACCAGCTCGAGCAGGTCCGGCGCGACAGCCGCGGCCGGGTCGAACAGGACGGGGAGATCGACTTCTCCCTGCTGGTCGACGGGCTCGAGGCGGAACGCGAGCAGGGCATCACCATCGATCTCGCCTACCGGTTCTTCGCCACGAGCCGGCGCAGCTTCATCGTGGCCGACGCGCCGGGGCACGAGCAGTACACCCGCAACATGGCGACCGGCGCCTCCGCCGCCTCGCTGGCCCTGCTGCTGGTCGATGCGCGCAAGGGGCTGCTGACCCAGACGCGGCGCCACAGCGTCATCTGCTCCCTGATGGGCATCCGCCACATCGTGCTGGCGGTCAACAAGATGGATCTGGCCGGCTTCGGCGAGGCGGTCTTCGACGCCATCCTGCGGGACTACCGGGCCTTCGCCGCCCCGCTCGGCTTCACGACGGTGACGGCCATCCCGCTGTCGGCGCGCGCCGGTGACAATGTGGTCCACCGGTCCGCCCGGATGCCCTGGTACGGCGGCCCCACCCTGCTGGAGCATCTGGAGGCGGTCGAGCCGGGGGAGGGGGACCGCGCCGCCGCTCCCCTGCGCTTCCTGGTGGAGTGGGTGGCCCGCCCGGCGGCGTCCGACACCGATTTCCGCGGCCTGTCGGGCAGCGTCCTGTCGGGGCGGGTTGCCGCCGGCGACCGTGTGACGGTGTGGCCGGCCGGGACGCCGGCCCGGGTCGCCCGCATCGTCACGCTGGAGGGGGAGCCGGAGGAGGCGCGGGCCGGCGACGCGGTGACGCTGGTCCTGGAGGAGGCGGTGGACGCGGCGCGCGGCGACCTGCTGAGCGGCGCCGGGGCGGGGGCGGGGGACGCGCCGGAGGTCGCTGACCAGTTCGCCGCCCACCTGCTGTGGATGGGGGAGGAGCCGATGATCCCCGGCCGCTCCTATCTGCTGCGCTCGGGCGCGCGGTGGATGCCGGCGACCGTGACGGCGCTGCGCCATGTGCTGAACGTCGAGACGCTGGAGCACGGGGCGGCGGCGACGCTGGGGCTGAACGCGGTCGGGCTGTGCAACCTGTCCACCGCCGCCCCGCTGGCCTTCGACGCCTATGCGGCCAACCGCGATACCGGCTCCTTCATCCTGGTCGACCGCTTCACCAGCCGGACGGTGGGCGCGGGCATGATCCGCCACCCGCTGCGCCGGGCCGCCAACCTGCACCGGCAGGAGCTGGCGGTGTCGGCGGCCGAGCGGGCGGGGATCAAGCGCCAGCGGCCCGCCGTCCTGTGGTTCACCGGTCTGCCGGGCGCAGGCAAATCGACCGTCGCCAACCGGGTGGAGCGGCGGCTGCACGCGCTCGGCCACCACACCATGCTGCTGGACGGCGACAATGTCCGGCTGGGGTTGAACCGGGACCTCGGCTTCACCGACGCCGACCGGGTCGAGAACATCCGCCGGGCCGGCGAGGTGGCGCGGCTGATGACCGAGGCCGGGCTGATCGTGCTGTGCGCCTTCATCGCCCCCTTCCGCGCCGAGCGGGAGATGGTGCGCGCCCTGTTCGCGGAGGGAAGCTTCATGGAGATCTTCGTGGACACCCCGCTCGCCGAATGCCAGCGGCGCGACCCCAAGGGCCTCTACGCCAAGGCGCGGGCGGGCAGCTTGCGCAACGTCACCGGCATCGATTCGCCTTACGAACCGCCGCAGGCCCCCGAGCTGCGGCTCGACACGCTGGCGGAGGATGCCGACCGGCTGGCCGACCGGGTGGTGGAGGCCCTGCGCGTCCGCGGAATCGCCGGTGCCTGACCGGGGGGCGCCGCCTTCCGGTCGACACCGCCCCCTTCCGGCAGGCCCACCCGGCGGACGTCAGAGGGCCTTTGCTTTGCCGGGCCGCCCGATAGAGCTGTAGGAGAACCCGGCACGGACCATGTCCTCCGGGTTATAGATGTTGCGCAGGTCGACCATGACCGGACGCTTCAATGACGCCTTGACCCGCTTCAGGTCAAGAGCGCGGAACTCGTTCCACTCCGTCAGGATGGCGACGCAGTCGGCGTCCTGCAACGTCCCATAGGCGTCCTTCGCCCATTCGACGCCCGGAAGGAGCCTGGCCGCCTCGTGCATGCCGGCCGGATCGAAGGCACGGACATGCGCGCCGGCCTTCTGCAACGCCGGGATGATGTCCAGCGACGGGCTGTCGCGCATGTCGTCGGTGTTCGGCTTGAAGGTCACGCCCAGCACCGCGACGGTCCTGCCCTCCACGCTGCCGCCGCAGGCGGCGACGATGCGCTCGGCCATCGCCTTCTTGCGCTTGTCGTTGATGTCCACCACCGTCTCGATGATGCGCAGCGGGCTTCCGACCTGCTGGGCGGTGCGCACCAGCGCCAGCGTGTCCTTGGGAAAGCAGGACCCGCCGTAGCCAGGGCCGGGGTGCAGGAACTTCTTGCCGATGCGCCCGTCCAGCCCGATGCCGCGGGCGACGTCGTGGACGTCGGCCCCCACCTTCTCGCACAGGTCGGCGATCTCGTTGATGAAGGTGATCTTGGCCGCCAGGAAGGTGTTGGCGGCGTACTTCGTCAGCTCCGCCGTCTCCAGCGAGGTCAGGACGATCGGCGTCTCGATCAGGTAGAGCGGGCGGTAGAGCCGCCGCATCACCTCCGCCGCCCGCTCGGAGCCGGCGCCGATCACCACCCGGTCCGGCCGCATGAAGTCGCCGATGGCCGAGCCTTCGCGCAGGAACTCGGGGTTGGAGGCGACGTCGAACTCGGCGGCCGGCCGCACCCGGCGGATGATCGACTCGACCTCGCGGCCGGTGCCCACCGGCACGGTCGACTTGGTCACCACCACCGTGTAGTGGTCGAGGTTGGCGGCGATCTCCTCGGCGGCGGCATAGACGTAGGAGAGGTCGGCATGGCCGTCGCCGCGCCGCGTCGGGGTGCCAACCGCGATGAACACGGCGTCGACGCCCTGCATCGCCTCCTTCAGGTCCAGCGTAAAGGACAGGCGGCCGGCGGCGACGTTGCGCGCCACCAGATCGTCCAGGCCCGGTTCGTAGATCGGGATCTCACCGCGCTTCAGGCGCTCGATCTTCTCCGCGTCCTTGTCGACGCAGCACACATGAACGCCGAACTCCGAGAAACAGGCGCCGGACACCAGCCCGACATAGCCCGTCCCAATCATCGCAATGCGCATGGAAAATCCGTCTCGCTGCCTGGAAAAAACGGGGAAGCCGTCTTAAGAAGGGCCACGGCATAGCATAAGATCGATTCCAGCGTCATCCCCGGCGACCGCACCGGCCTCGCCGGTCGCCGGGGGTGCCGTTTCGACTTGCCAAGCCCCCGCATTTCCCGGCATCTGCGGCACATATCCGGCGTCGCCAGTCCGCCCCGCCGGCAGGCCTCGAGACTTGAGAACCAGAGAGACCCCATGACCGGAATTCGTAGCTACAATCGGCGTGTCCTGGTGACCGGCGGAGCCGGGTTCCTCGGCTCGCACCTGTGCGAACGCCTGCTTGAGCGCGGCGACGAGGTGCTGTGCCTGGACAACTACTTCACCGGATCGCGCAGCAACATCGCCCATCTGATGGGCAACCCGCTGTTCGAGACGATCCGCCACGACGTGACCTTCCCGCTCTACGTCGAGGTCGACCAGATCTACAACCTGGCCTGCCCGGCCTCGCCGGTCCATTACCAGCACGACCCGGTACAGACCACCAAAACCTCCGTCCACGGCGCCATCAACATGCTGGGGCTGGCCAAGAGGCTGAACGCCCGCATCCTGCAGGCCTCGACCAGCGAGATCTACGGCGATCCGACGGTCCATCCCCAGCCGGAGGAATACTGGGGCAACGTCAACACCATCGGCCCGCGGTCCTGCTACGACGAGGGCAAGCGCTGCGCCGAGACCCTGTTCTTCGACTATCACCGCCAGCATCAGTTGCCGATCAAGGTCATCCGCATCTTCAACACCTACGGACCGCGCATGCACCCCAACGACGGGCGCGTGGTGTCCAACTTCATCATGCAGGCGCTGCGCAACGAGCCGATCACCGTCTATGGCGAAGGCCAGCAGACCCGCAGCTTCTGCTATGTCGACGACCTGATCGAGGGCATGCTGCGGTTCATGGACAGCGATCCGCAGCACACGGGACCGCTCAACCTCGGCAATCCGGGCGAGTTCACCATCCTGGAACTCGCCGAGCAGGTCATCGCATTGACCGGATCGCGTTCCACCATCGAGTTCCGCCCGCTGCCCCAGGACGACCCCAAGCAGCGCCGCCCCGACATCACCAAGGCCAAGACCATGTTGGACTGGGAACCCCGGGTCCCGCTGCGCGATGGCCTCGAACGCACCATCGACTATTTCCGTCGGCGCTTCTTCGGATAAGACCGGACAGAAGACGGAACGGATCAGCCGGCGCGGCCACCCCATGAGAGGGTGGCCGCGCTTTTTTTTCCGGCCTGCGACGGACCGGGAAGCGGGAAGGGCCGCGCAGGCGAAGCCCGAGCTTGGAGTCTTGTCGCGCCTCGACACCACCCGATCCGGTATCGCAAGCGAGGATACGACCTGCCGGTCGGCCCCGATCACCCCAATCCATCGAGTCGCGACGCGACTCACGATTCGGATGCGACTCGGGAATATAGATCTGGAGTTTTGTCGCGTCCGGCCATGCTTCCACAGAAGGAAACGCTTATCCCCTGGAATGTTGTCGCGGGATTCCTGGACTCTTGTCGCGCGACTCGCGAGTCTCTACTGGAGTCTTGTCGCGCAAACAAATAGGAGATTCTAGTAGCCTTACAAATAGTCTGCGCGACAAGATTCCAAATTGCGGCTGTGGACAGCCCGTGTTATGAGCGCAGACAGAAATGAACCTGGAACAAACGGCGAGAACAGCGCGCAATGGGCCAGTTGCATCGTCTGATCAGCCAAGTCGGCCGGGAGCAGGCAAAAGCACTGCAGACCAGTCCCGAACAGCGCTCGCTGGTCGATGTCGCTGCCGCGGTACTGGAAGAAGAACGGCAGGATCTGGGGATCACCTACTCTGGCTTCGCGCTGACCGCCCTTCCCCATCGCAGGCTTCCGGATGACCAGCCCTGGGAACGGCGCGGCCACCGGATTCGTCTGCTGATCGAGCCCGGTCGACTGCCGATCCGTGGCGGCGGCTTTAAGCTTTACGGTGTACCCTACGGCAGCCGCGCACGCATGATCCTGCTCTACCTGCAGACCCGGGCGCTCCAGACCGACAGCCGCGAGGTCGAGCTGGGACGCAGCATGCACGATTGGCTCGACCGGATGGGGCTCTCCGTGGGCGGCCAGACCTATCGCGACATCCGCGAACAGGCCTCTCGCATCGCGGCCTGCAACCTGACCTTCGCCTGGGAAGAGGCCCACGGGGTGGGGTTCGAAAAGGATTCGATCGTCAAGGGCGGCATCCACTTCTCCTCGGGCGAGGATGCCCATCAGGGGACGCTATGGGAAGACCGCGTCCTGCTGTCCGAAGCCTTCTTCCGCGAACTGAAAGCCCATCCCGTGCCGATCTGGGAGCCGGCCCTGCGCCACATCCAGAACAACAGTTCCAGCATCGACATCTACATCTGGCTCGCCTATCGACTGCACAGCCTGACACGGCCGACCCCCATCACATGGCCGGCCGTGTTCGAACAGTTCGGAGCCGGCTACAGCCGCCTGCGCGACTTTCGAAAGCGCTTCATCGAGGCGCTACAATTGGCGCTTGCCGTTTATCCCGAAGGACGGGTCGAGGTGGACGAACAGGGTCTGGTCCTCCACCCCTCTCCCCCGCCGATCCCTGAACGCAAGCTGTCCCAGCTCACGCGCTGAGCCAGCAACGGGATCAGCACAGCTTAGCCACGCACCAAGCGCCGTACGACCGCCCACCAGCCAGATCCAGCCTCCATCCAGCGTTTCCCGACCTGCGGCTTGCCGCCACGGACCGGAAAGTTTACGACCTTCTCGTAATCCAGCGGGTTGAAGAGGCGCTCCGGAGTAAAAGGGCCCGTGAAGTGATCCCCAACCAGGTCGTTGCGGACATAAAAGCCGTTGGCTCCATAAAGCGAGCAGCCGACAAGTGTGTATCCCTTCCTGCCCGCAAGCTTCGCCATTGAAGTCAGAGACGCACCAAAATCACTCCGTCCTGCACTCCAGCGATAGTCGGGGTTATATGGCATGACGTACTCAGCACATGGAGTATAGCAGTGATTATGCTCCAGACATACAACTCTAGGGTTTATAACGGATATTGCTTCAAAGACGTGATAGTCGTTTCCATCAATATCTATTGAAAGGAAATCAATCTCTCCCGATATTCCATTTTCTTCTATGATGGAATTTATATTCTGAACATCAACGTAAGCTTCTGAAAACATCAAAATTTTTTCTGATATCTTGTCACGAAAGTTCCACCTTATACTCTTCGCATAATCGGGGTTGCCCTCGATCCATAGGCCAGACCAGCCGGATTCCAGCAAATTCCGCGTATTATTCTCTGTTCCGACCTCAGAGCCAAATTCAACGAACACCTTATTTTTGCAGCCTATCCTGCGGAATATTTCTGAAATTATCCCATCTTCATCTGATTGGCTGAATATTTTTTCGCCGTACCACTCAAGTCTTCTGCGGTCTCCTGCAGTGCGCATCTTCCTGTATTTTCTCATATCCATTTGCTTTCTCCAGTATCTTCCATTTTTTCTTCGATTGAGAAAAACTTACCATGAGATAATGCAAGGATGCCATAGCCACATGAGCTAACTCTTTTGGGAGCGCGCCGACATATGACCCGCCAGGACAGAGGAAACGGGCCGCGACAAGACTCCAAACTCCGGACTACCTCGCGACAACATTCCAGGCAGAGACCATCCGCATGGTAGGGTGCACGGCCGATTTCCCAGCACCACCCCAGCTGAAGCCATCCGATGCGCCTGCTCTTCATCCACCAGAACTTCCCGGGCCAGTACAAGCATCTCGCCCGCTACAAGGCGATGGATCCGGCAAACGAGGTCGTCGGAATCGGTGATGCGGCCAACCTGAAGGGCCGCCCCGTTCCGCCAGGGGTGACGGTGCTGGGCTACCCGTCTCCCAAGGATGGCTCGCCGGAGACCCACCCCTATCTGCGCGGCGTCGAAGGTGCGGTCCGCCGCGGCCAAGCGCTGGTCCGGGCCGGGTTGGAGCTGAAACGTCGCGGCTTCGTCCCCGACGTGATCTGCGCTCATGCCGGCTGGGGGGAGTCTCTCTATCTGAAGGACGTGTTTCCCGACAGCAAGCTGCTGAACTTCTACGAGTTCTATTACCGGGCGGAGGGAGCCGACGTCGGCTTCGACCCGGAGTTTCCCAGCAGCTTCGACGACGCCCTGCGCGCCCGCACGCGCAACGCCACGCATCTGCTCAGCCTTGCCTCGACCGACTGGGGGATCACACCCACCCGCTGGCAGCACGCCCAGTTTCCGGAGCTGGTGCGGGGGCGCATCAGCGTGCTGTTCGACGGCATCGACACCGATGTGGTCACCCCCGATCCGGCCGCCGTCCTCATGCTGCCGGAGCGCGGCATCACTCTGTCGCGCAAGGACGAGGTGATCACCTATGTCGCCCGCAACCTGGAGCCCTACCGCGGCTTCCACGTCTTCATGCGCGCCCTGCCGGACCTGCTGGCCCGCCGGCCCCGTACCCATGTGGTGATCGTCGGCGGCGATGACGTCAGCTATGGCCGGCGCGCTCCCGACGGCCATAGCTGGCGCGAGGTGATGCTGCAGGAGGTCGGGGCGCGGCTGGATCCGGACCGCGTGCATTTCCTCGGCAAGGTGCCCTATGACCGCTTCCTGACGATCCTGCGGGTCTCCTCCGCGCATGTCTACCTGACCTACCCCTTCGTCCTCTCCTGGTCGATGCTGGAGGCAATGGCGGCCGGCTGTCTCGTCGTGGGGTCGGCGACTGCTCCTGTGATGGAGGCGATCAGCGACGGAGAGACCGGGCTGCTGGCCGACTTCTTCGACCGCTCCGCCCTGGTCCACGCGGTGGAACGGGCACTCGACGATCCCCAGGGTAGTGCCGCCATCCGCGAGCGGGCGCGCCGGCTGGTGGTCGAGCGCTACGACCTGGCCCGGCGCTGCCTGCCGGCCCATGATGCCCTTCTCACAGCGCTTGCCACCGGCGCCCCGCTCCCTCCGCCGGGCCTCGGCTGAAGGCTCGCCGGCTCTTTCCGGACCTCCGCAACGACATCGCCCCGCCGCTGCCATCCTGCGGCGGCGGGCTGTCGCGCGTCCGCCTGCCTGCCATGCCCGGGACACGAGATAATACTAAAGCCGGATTAAACTTCTTTGAGTGGAGTCCTCTGAAAGGGGGCGCATTCGCCGCATCCATCTGCGGCTTGCGTGCCGGATCAGCTATGCACGATAATAAAGTCTATGAGGCATAGGGGCTGCCGAGCCCCGCAAGACCGGAGTGTGAGATGGCCGCCGACGTGATCGTGGTGGAGACCGGCCTGTTCGGCAGCCTGGAGGTGCCCGGCGACCGGGCCGAGGCGGTCCGCGACATCGCCGCCCGGGCCGCCGCCTTCGCGAACCGGGCCCGTGCCTTCAACACCATCGCCACCTATCGCTCGGCCTGGTCGGCCTACACCATCTGGTGCCGCGAGCTGGGCTTTCTGCCGCTGGCCGGCGACCCGCAAGTCGTCGCCCTCTATCTCGCCAAGGCGGCGGAGCGGCTGAGCGTCGCCACGCTGGAGGTCCATCTCGGGGCGATCGTCGCAGCCCACCGCGCGGTCGGGGTGCCGATCGACCGGCAGCACTATCTCATCCGCTCCGTGCTGGAGGGCATCGCCCGCAGCAAGGGGCGCCGGCCGACGCGCGTCGCCGCGCCGATCCTGCCGGACATCCTCATCCGCATGGTGGACAGCCTGCCCGGCACGCCCAAGGGCGTCCGCGACCGCGCCGTGATCCTGCTCGGCTTCGGCGGCGCCCTGCGGCGCAGCGAGATCGTCGCGCTCGACCGCGACGACCTGGAGTTCCACGATCGCGGCGTGACGGTGACGATCCGCCGCTCCAAGACAGACCAGCAGGGCGGCGGGCAGACCGTCGCGGTCTACGGCTCGCCCGTGCCGGCGATCGATGTCGTCGCCGCAATGCGCGCTTGGCTGGAGCTGCGGGGGGAGGGGCCGGGGCCGCTCTTCTTCCAGGCCGACGGCGGCGGCACGCTGCGGCCGGACCGCGGCCGGCTGGCCGGGCAGGCGGTGGCGCGCATCGTCAAGGCCGCCGCCGCCCGGGCCGGCTACGATCCCGCCAGGTTCGCCGGCCACAGCCTGCGTGCCGGTCTCGCCACCGCAGCGGCCAACCAGGATGCCCAACTCCACGACATCATGCGCCAGACCCGCCACAAGAACGCGGACGTCGCCCGTCGCTATATCCGCGATGCCGAGCTGTGGCGGCGCAACGTCAGCGAGCTCGTCTTCTCTGCCGGCCGGGACGGGCCGCCGGACGGCGGGTGACCGGCCCTTCCGGCGGCGGGCGGACCACCCATACCCGGAGGGACGGTTGACGGCGGGCGGAAAGGGGCAGACATAATCGCCGCAATGCCGGGGGAACTCCAGCGCCCCCAAGCGAACCCAGGGTCGGGAGAACATGCAGCCTTCGCTTTCCAGCCTGCGGACCGCAGGGCAGATCCTGCTGGCGCTCGCCCTCGTCGGCGGGGCGGCGGTCTGGCTGCTGCGGGGCGGTCCAGACATCGCCAGCCTGCAGGACATCCTGCGCCATCACAGTGCCGCTCCCCTGCTGTTCCTGCTGTTCCACATCGTGGCCAGCCTGCTGTTCCTGCCGCGTTCGGCCATGGCGATGGTCGCGGGGCTGATCTTCGGCGTCTGGTGGGGCGGGATGCTGGCTGCCGCCGGCAGCGTCCTGGGCGCGGTGACCGGCTTCCTGATCGCCCGCTACATCAACAACGGCCTGTTGTCGCCGGGTGACATGGCGCGCTTCGGCCGCCTTGTCCAGCGGATCGAGCAGGGAGGCTGGCGGGCCGTGGCGACGTTGCGGCTGGTGCCGGTCCTGCCGCACACGGCGGTGAACTATGCGCTGGGGCTGACGCGCGTCCGCCTCGCCCCCTATGCCGTCGGCTCGCTGATCGGGCAACTGCCGATGACCGTGGCCTTCGTCCAGTTCGGCGCGGCGAGCGACCATCTGATGGACGGCAAACCCGACTGGATGCTGCCGACCGCCCTGGGGATCGCCACCCTGATCCTGTCGAGCGCCCTGCCGAAGCTGCTGCCGCGGCTGCGCGACGCCGGCGACGACGGAGCGGCCTGACCGACACCCGACTGCCGGCTTCCGGGATGGGGTGTCAGCCGGGCAGCAGACGGGCGAGCTCCGCCGCCATGCGGCGGAAGACATCCTCCCAGTCCCCCTGCAACCCCTGGCGGAACAGCCGCATGGTCGGATACCACGGGCTTCGTTCCCCCGTCAGTTGCCACCGCCAGTCCGGCACCGCCTTCAGAGCAACCCAGACCGGCCGCCCCAGGGCGCCGGCGAGGTGGGCGACCGAGGTATCGGAGGAGACGATCAGGTCGAGCCCGGCCATCGCCGCCGCAGTGTCGAGAAACGCGTCGGGGCCTTCGTCGAAGCCGGGGCCGGGGGAGGCGACCTCCATGCCCGGCGGCAACCGGCCGAGCTGGTCGAGCCCGTGGGTCTTCTGCAGGCTGACCAGCCGGACGCCGGGCAGGCGGGCAAGCGGCGCCAGGCTGGCCAGCGGATAGGAGCGGCCGCGGTCGACCGTCCCCTGCGGGTTGCCCTGCCAGACCACCCCCACCCGGATACCGCCGGGCGGCCGCGGCGGCAGCCTGTCCCGCCAGAGGGCGGCCCGCTCCGGCTCGGCGGCGAGATAGGGGATGGGGGCCGGGATGGTGCCGGGACCGGTGCCGAAGGCGAGCGGCAGGCTCAGCATCGGGCAGTGGGCATCGAAAGGGGGCAGCGGGTCTCCGGCCGCCACCAGAGCGATGCCGGGGATGGTCGAGAACAGGCGCAGCAGGGGGCGCGGCAGTTCCACCACCACCCGCCAGCCGTGGAGCAGGATCGCTCCGACATAGCGGATGAACTGGATGGAGTCACCGAACCCCTGCTCTGCATGGATGAGCAGGGTGCGCCCCTGTCCGAACTCGCCACGCCATTGCGGCTGGGTGAAGCGGGGGCCGGCCTTCTGGAAGGACGGCCGGCGCCACCGCCACTCATACTCCTCCCACCCCCGCTCCAACTCGCCCTTCAGCAGCAGGGCCAGCGACAGGTTCCAGTGGGCTTCCGGGAGGTCGGGCTGGCTGTGCAGGGACCGGCCGTAGACCCGGATTGCCTGCTCCAGGGCGCCCTTCTCCTGAAGGATTTTGGCGAGGTTGCACAGCACCTTCGGAAGATCCGGGCGCAGGGTGAGCGCCACACGGTAAGCCGCCAGGGCGTGCGGCAACTTTTCCTGATTGCCCAGCACGGTGCCCAGCAACGACCAGGCCTCGGCATAATCGGGCCGTAGCGCCGCGGCCCGCCGCGCGGCGGCTGCGGCCTCGTCATAGGATCTCCGGTCTTCCTGTGCGCGGGCGAGGTTGTAGAGGAGCTCCGCAGAGCCGGGCCGCAGGGCAAGCGCCTTACGGAAGACGGCCGCCGCCTCGGCCGCACGATCCTCGGCCTGCAGGTCCAGGCCCAGGTTTGACAGGGCCTCGACATGGTCGGGGCGGATCGTCAGGGCACGGCGCAGGACCGCCGCCGCCTCGCCCAGGCGGTGCATCTCCTTCAGCAGGATACCCAGATTGCCGAGCGCTTCGGGGAAATCCGGCCGCAGCGAGATGGCCTGCCGGTAGGCGGCCATCGCCTCTTGCCTCTGCTCCAGCCAGTGGAGTGCGAGACCGAGATGGTAGCAGTCCTCCGCCGCCCCGCGCAGGGCCCGGGTCCTGCGGAACAACGCCGCCGCTTCGGGGTAGCGTCCGGCCTCCAGGCAGTGGATCCCCTGCCCGATCAGCAGGTCGGCCTCTTGCGGAGCGGTCGGCGTGTCGGTCATCCGGAGGGTGAGGTTGGAGAGGCGTGGAGTCGCCGGACCATAGCAAGGCTTCCGGTTCCCGTCTTCCGTCCGCATCTTCCATCCGCGTCCTCCTGCCGCGTCGTCCCGTCCGGGGTCGCACGGCGTCTTTGTGCGCGTTGTGCAGGATCCCCCGGCCGCACAACGGTGCCGTCTCCATTCTTTCACTTCTGCTTCAACGGCTTGGCGGCGATCGTTCGCGGACGTCCGTTGTGCGGGGAGTGCACGGTGAGAGAGAAAAGGGGCCGCAGGATGAAAGCCGGCACCGGACCGGGAAAATGGGATGGCGGTACACGTCCGGACGATGACGGGGAGAGCTTAACGGGCAGGCACGGCGTCGGCAAGGGCGGCGGAAAACATACGCTCCGCCCCTCCGGACCTGACGGGAGCCGATGCGGCGAAAGACAGGCTGCCGCCGGCACCCTGCCCTCCGCCGGCCGTTCCGGTGTTTCCTGCCAAGCGATCGGCATTGACACGGGAGCCGTGTGGCGGTCCGTTCGTCCGGCTGGTCCCGCAGATGCGCCGTTGCATGAGGTCCCCGGAACCGGGTGCGCGCGGGAGGAGATGAAATTGCAGCATCCGTATCCTGTCGTTGCGGCACGGCGGGCCCGGTCATGCCGATGCCTCGATCGGACGGCAGCAGTGACGATCATCAGACCGACGAGGCGTTCCGCCCCTCGCCGGCGGGGGAGCCATGCGGCGTCCCGTGACCTGCCCCGCTCTCCTCAGGATGGTGGCCGCGCCCGGTGAGATTGCGGTCCTTCGATCGGACATGGGATAACGGAACCGTTCGATCCGGACAGCGCCCGCCCTTCGGTCTCCCGGCTCCTGTCCGGAGCGTCAGAACGGAAAGGTTACGGCACTTGCACGTTCACGACACATCCCTCCCGCCCGTCTCCCCCGACGACCTGATCGCGAAGATCGAGTCCGGGGAGGCTGTGGTCGGCGTGATCGGCCTCGGCTATGTCGGTCTGCCGCTGCTCCTGGCCTTCGGGCAGGCCGGGTTCCGCAGCATCGGCTACGACATCGACCGGACCAAGAGCGAACAGCTCAACGCCGGCCGCTGCTACATCGCCCATATCGATGCCTCCCCCCTGCCCGGCCTGGTCGCCTCGGGGCGCCTGCAGGCGACCTGCGAGATGGTGGATCTGGCGGATGCCGATGCGGTGATCATCTGCGTGCCGACGCCGCTGACCAGGCAGCGCGAGCCGGATCTCGGCTATGTGGAACGGACGGCGGAGGCACTGCGCCCCCATCTGCGGCCGGGACAGATCGTCATCCTGGAATCCACCACCTGGCCTGGCACCACGCAGGAGGTGCTGCAGCCGATCCTGGAGCGCAGCGGGCTCGTCGCCGGACGGGACTTCTTCCTGGCCTATTCGCCCGAACGGGAGGATCCCGGCAACCGCAGCTTTTCCACCCGGACCATCCCGAAGGTGGTCGGCGGCGTCGGCGCCGACGCCGGGCGGATCGCCTGCGCGCTCTACGCCAAGGTGGTGTCGCAGGTGGTGCCGGTCGGTTCCGCCCAGGTGGCGGAGGCCGTCAAGCTGACCGAGAACATCTTCCGATCGGTCAACATCGCGCTCGTCAACGAGCTGAAGCTGGTCTTCACCCGCATGGGAATCGATATCTGGGAGGTCATCGAGGCGGCCAAGAGCAAGCCCTTCGGCTTCATGCCCTTCTATCCGGGGCCGGGGCTGGGCGGCCACTGCATCCCGATCGACCCCTTCTACCTGACCTGGAAGGCGCGGGAATACGACATCAACACCCGCTTCATCGAACTGGCGGGCGAGGTCAACTCCGCCATGCCGGACCATGTCGCGCAGACCCT
Source organism: Azospirillum thermophilum (assembly GCF_003130795.1). NCBI lineage: Bacteria > Pseudomonadati > Pseudomonadota > Alphaproteobacteria > Rhodospirillales > Azospirillaceae > Azospirillum > Azospirillum thermophilum. Next base: position 149,513 of record NZ_CP029359.1, on the reverse strand, counting down.
GCAGAACGCGCTGAACGACCGCTTCGCCCGGAGCCTGAAGGGCAGCCGCATCCTGCTGCTGGGGCTCGCCTACAAGAAGAACGTGGACGACATCCGGGAAAGCCCGGCCTTCGCGCTGCTGCACCTGCTGGAGGGGCGGGGGGCGGTGGTCGATTACCACGACCCCCATGTCCCGCAGATCCCGCCGACGCGGGAGCATTCCTGCTTCGCCGGCCGACGAAGCGTGCCGCTGACGGCGGACGGTCTGGCCGGCTATGACGCCGCCCTGATCTGCACCGACCATGATGCGGTGGATTACCGGCTGCTGGCCGACGGCGTTCCGCTGATCGTCGACACCCGCAATGCCATGCGGGGAATAACGGGCCGGGCGGCGATCGTCCCCGCCTGATCGCCGGCCCCGGATCCTGGAGCCCCCGGAATCGGGTGCGCGCATTGAGTGCATCACCAGTAGTAAGCAACCTTTGCGGTCACCCGGTTCCGGGGGGAGACGGTCACTCGGCCAGCAGGCTGTCGATCTCGGCGCGCAGGCTGCGCAGGCGGTCCTTGTGCTCCGTGGCCATGGCGTCGGAGACCGCCCGCATGGCGGCGATCTCGCGGCCGATGCGCTTCAGCCCGTTGCCGAGGATGGTGTAGGGGTCGGCAGCGCGCTGCTTGGGGCGTTCGGCGCGCAGTGCCGAGGAGGGCAGGCCCTGCTTGGCCAGCTCCCACAGGCGGCGCTGTTCAGCCTCGCCCTCGGCATAGGCGATCTCCGACAGCACGCTGCGGCTGACGGCGTCGGGACTTGCCTGATATTCGGCGAGGATGGAGGCGGGCAGGGCGAGGATCTTCAGCCGGCGCGACACCTCGGTATCGGACAGCCGCAGCACCGCCGCCACCTCCTGGTGGGTGTAGCCGTGCCTGTCGATCAGCCGCTGCAGGCCGCGGGCGAGGTCCACGGCGTCGAGGTCGACGCGCTGGATGTTCTCGATCAGCGCCACCTCGTCCGGCTCCCCCTTGCGGGAGATCAGGGCGAAGATGGTGCGGCGGCCGAGCATCTGGTGGGCGCGCAGGCGCCGCTCGCCCGCCATCAGCAGGAAACCGCGGCCCTGCTGGCGCACGACGACCGGCTGCTGCAGCCCCACCCGCTCGATGGATTCGGCGAGCGAGCGGATCTCCTCCTCGCGGAACACCGTGCGCGGCTGGTCGGGGTTGGGCTCGATGCGGTCGAGGTCGATCTCGACCAGCCGTGGCATGTCGGGGGAGACGGCGACGGGGTGGCCGTCGTCGATCAGCTCCGCCCCGCCCGCCCGGACGGCAGCGCCGGCGTCACTCTCGGCGAGCGAGCCCAGGAAGGTGGCGGTCTTGCGCTGCAGCTTAGCCATGGGCGGCCTCCGCGGGGTTGGCGGGCGTCGCGGATTGGGGGGCGGTGCCGTCGCGCTCCCGGATCAGGGCCGAGGCGACCTCCAGATAGGCATCCAGCCCCGGGGCGTCCGGCACCACGGCCAGCGTCACCTCGGCGGCGCCGGCCGCCTGGGGATAGACGGTGGAGCGGGGGACCGGGGAGAAGACGCGCATGGCGCCGCCGAAACCCTTGCGGATGTCCTCCAGCGAGGCGCGGTCCTGGGTCAGGCGGGCGTTGAACATGGTCGGCAGGATACCCAGCACGCGCAGGGCCGGGTTGGTGCGGCTCTGGATGCGGGTGATGGTCTGCTGGATCAGTTCCACCCCGTAGATGGCGTGCGGCTCGGTCTGGCAGGGGATCAGCACGAGATCCACCGAATTCAGCACGTTCAGCGTCACCAGACCCAGGTTGGGGGCGCAGTCGGCGATGATGTAGTCGTAGTCGCCGCGCACCTGGTCCAGCCTGTCCACCAGGATGGTGCTGGGGCCGTTGGGATCGATGCTCTGCAGGGCGCCGTCGGCATTGGCGAGCGACACCGCCGACGGCACGAGGTCGAGGCCGGGGATTCCGGTCGGCATGATGATGTCGGCGAGCGGCTTGTCGTGCACCAGCACGTCGGTCAGCGTCTGGCCGCCGCGGGCACGGGCGACGATGGTGGCGCGGTCGACCCCGACATGGACGGTGGCGTTCGACTGCGGGTCGGCATCGACCAGCAGCACCCGGTTGCCGGCGCGGGCCAGCAGATAGGCGACGTTGATCGAGCTGACCGTCTTGCCGGTGCCGCCCTTCTGCAGGGCGACCGCCATGGCGACCGCCCGGCGGCCGGCCGGCTCCTTCGGCCGCTCCAGTTCGGAGACCTGCAGCAGGATCGCGACGTCGCGGGTCACCCGCTCCGCCCCCGTCTCCCAGCGGGAGATCTTCTGCTTGTCGTATTTGCGTCCGGTGCGCTCGTTGACCCAGGCGGCCATCTCGGCCTGCGTCAGCCCGCGCTTTTCCCGCAGGGCGCGCAGCTCCTCTCCCGTCACGGTCCCCTCCGATGCGATGCAGCCGGGGGCACCATATTGGTAGAGCCTACAGGCGTCAAATGGCCTCTACCGGCCGGGGTGGATCCGACTGCGGCGGCAAGAGGGTCAGCCGAGGAAGCCGGCGCCCTGCAGCGTATCGTGCAGGTGGTCGGGTGGCAGGCGCCAGCTGCGGTCGTGCGGCCAGACCAGCTCCCATGGCCCCTGGATGGATCCGAGCACACAGCCGTAGCGCAGGCCGCGCAGGTTGCCCAGCCGGCGGAACAGCCAGTTCATGTAGCAGTCCATCTGCAACTCGCAGACGGCGGTGCCCGGACGGCAGAAGACCAGATTGGTCAGGCCGGCGCCGTGCGGGCCGACGACGTGGGTTGCTTCGGCGAAGCAGCGGATCTGCTCATCCAGTGTCAGGGTGTCGAGGTCGAGGATCTCGTAGCCCTCCGCCGCCAGCAGGGCCGCGATCTCCGGTTCGGTCTCCAGCCGGCGCTTGGACGAGCGGGCCCGGCTGACGTAGAGCCGGCGATGGGGCGGCATGGCATCCATGGGGCGCATCAGCCGGTCGAACACATCCAGCATCTCGGGCCGCGGGTAGTAGCCGAAGCCGCCGAAGTTGGGGATCAGGATCAGTTCGTCGACCAGGACGGTTTCGGCGGGTCCGATGGCGTGCAGCGTCAGGGGATGCTCCGCGGCCAGCCGTTCCAGCGTGTCGCGCTGGAAGCCGTGTTCCAGCGGCGGCACCAGCAGCAGGTCGTCAGCATGCGCCTTCGGCAGGATGGACAGCCGCGATACCGCGTCGATGTGCCAGTGGTAGTAATTGTAGGCGCCGGCGGCCAGCAGATGGACGGCGCGGCCGGCGACACGGCGGACCGCGGCGCTGCAGAGGGTGGTGAAGCCGGTCTGCCGATCGACCTCCATCCCATGTTCCTGGGGCCAGACATGCTGCAGCGTTTCGGCGACCAGCCGGTTGGCGACCATCACCACTCCGGCGGTGGAATGGACGTAGGCTCCGCGCAGCCGGTAGAGCCGGACAGGGGCGGGGCTGTAGCATGCCTGCCGCCAAGCCCCCGCGAAGGGATGCTCGTGGATGCGGGGGGTCTCGAAGTTCGTGTGGCCGAAGGCCAGGGGCAGGATTGCGACATCGGCGCCGGGCAGCAGGGGTTCCGATTCCACCAAGGGGCGGCCGGCGTCGTCGGTCAGCCCCAGAGCCTCCAGCTTGGGCAGGGTGATCTGCGCGGGATCGGTCATGGCGGCAGCCTGTTCTCTTTCCTCCCCGGCAACCTGCCGGAGAGGCCGTCAGTTGCGGCGCAGCTCGGGGGCCGCGGCCTGGGCGGGAGGCGTCAGGCGGATGGGGGCGGAGACGGGCTGCTGGATCGCCGGCTGGGCAGGCAACTGGGCAGCGGGCTGGCCGGTGGGTTGGGAACCCGGGCGGGCCGGCGGCTTCACCGCGGAGAGGGCGGCGGCGGTCGGGGCGCCGGGGGCGCTGCCCGGCTTCGGCAGAACGGTCAGGATGCCGGTCCCGGCGGCGACCACGACGCCGGCGACGATGGCCAGACGCAGTGCGCTGCTGGTCACCCAGGCGACGAGCTGGCTGAGGATGAAGCTGGCGACCAGCCCGCCGAGGAACATCAGCCGGCCGTCGTAGGAGGCCATCTGGTCCGACAGGGTGTAGAGCCACCCGGTGGCGAGCCCGACAAGGTCCAACTGCTGTTCGTCCATCGAGCCCTCGCGCCGGTGCCGGTGATCACGGTGCCAGTGACAAAACCGTGCAAAATTAAGAGATTTTTTAGCGATCAAGTCCGCGGCCGGGCAAGCGGCATCGGGGGGCGGCCGATGCATCTCCCGTCCCTGTTGCAGGAAAGCCGCAGGATGTCCGCAAGACATCCGCCGCGGCAGGCGGAATGCGCGGAAACGTTGTCAAAGCGTGTATTTTGTGGAGGCTGACGGCGGGAGGGCGTTATCGACGAGTTCCGCCGCGCGGTGCAATAGTTCCTTACCGTCGCTTCTCCCAGGCTGTTCCTGTGCCAGACCTGCTTCAATCCGTCGACCTTCTGATCGCATCGCGCCGATATGCGCAGGCGCTTGACCTGCTCATGCACGCAATTCCGGAAGGACCTGCTCGCCACGCCATGCAACGACGCTGCCTTGCCCGCATGGGGCGGTTCGCCGAGGCCGCTGCCGTGGGTGAGGAGGCGCTTGCGGCCGGAGCTGACGACGTGGAGGATTTCTTCCGGCAGGCTCAAATCCTGCTGCGTGCGGGGGAGCCCGTGCGTGGGGCGGAGCGGGCGCTCGGGGCCTTGTCGCGTGCGCCGGACCCACGCTATCTGGCGCCGCTTGTGGAAGCCATCCTCCTGTGCCCGGAGCTGGAGGAGCGTGCGCATGCCGTGGTGGAGGCTGTCGCGCCCCCGCGTCCCCTTGCGCAGCCTGTCCCGGCTGGAGGGGCCATCCATGTCCCGATGCGGCTACCCTATTACGCACCGCTGGCGGGAGACCATCCTTTCGTCATGGGCTTGGTGCGGCTCTGTCCTGACCTGGACTTCCGGATTGCCGACCCCCGGCCGGCACCGCTCTGCCGGTTCCGGGATACCCTGGCATTGGCCAAGCGACGCTTCTCAGAGCTGAGGCAGGTCCACCCGGCGGTTACCGCCGAGTCCGCCGCCGCCTATGTTGCCTCACGCTTCGAGGCCGCACTTTACGATGCGCCGGGCTGCCGCATCGACCTGCTGTCGATGGCCGTCACCGGCCTCGGAGAACGCCCCTTCGTCCTGGTCTTCGATTATCTGCCGGTGCTCTTCCAGCCGTTCTTTCCCTACGAAGATACCCGCGTCGGTCCCGATCACCCCTTCTACTGGATCGTGCGGCACACGCTGGAGGCCCCGGAATGCCGTGCCATCATCGTGACGTATCGGAGTTCCACGGAGATGCTGGCCGGGTTCTTCGACAGCCCCGCCATCCGGGACAAGTGCGTCTTCGTGAATCCCTGCTTTTCGCTGGATGAGACCACCGCCTCGCCATCGAACCCAAGCATCCGTCCCAAGGAGCCGGGCGACGATCTCGTGCTGCTGTTCACCGCCAGCCGGAATACCGCCGACGAAACCTTCTATGCGCGCGGTGGCGTCGACGTGCTGGCCGCTTTCGCGGTCCTGGCCGAGGAGGAGCCACGGCTGCGGCTGTTGCTGCGGACCCCTCTGCCGCGCACGCTGGGACCCCGCCTGCGGGCACTGGTGCACGAACACCCGCGGATCGAGCATTATCCGGAGCCGCTGCCGTGGGACCGGTACCGGGGGCTGTTCGAGCGCGCCGACCTGTTCCTTCTGCCCGGTGTCACGGCCTACCGCAACGGACTGGTACAGGCCATGGGCTGGGGCGTGGTCCCCGTCCTGTCCGACGGGGCGCACATGGCCGAGCTGGTGGAGGACGGGGAGACCGGGGTGATCGTTCCCGGTCGTGCCCGCCGCTCGGGCCTGGAGCCCGGCGGGAAGTGCTTCGTGCAGGACTGGACAGCCCTTCTCCAGGCGACCGACGGACCGGCAGATCCGGCATTCTTCGAGGCATTCGTGGATGCGTTGCGCACGCTGATCCGATCACCGGAAAGGCTGGCCAGCCTGCAGCGGACCAATCTGGCCGCCGACCATGCCTACCGGATGTCCAGCGCCGACCTGGAGCGCTTTGCGCAGGTTCTCCGGCATGCTCTGCGCTGATGCGGGGCGGCCGGGGCCGCTACTAAATGCCGAACCAGGCCCGTTCCTCCGCATCGGTGCGGACAAGATGGCCGGCATCCGGCCGCGGGATGACTGACTCCCCGTCGAAGACGATGCGGCGGATGCGGTCGAGGGCCGGATCCTTGCCGCGGGCGAGATCCTCCGGTGCCGTGAAGGCCAGCTTCCCGGAGTATGGGGTCGGCATCTCCACCAGCGGCATGTGGAGCAGCCAGCGGTAGACCAGCGCGTAGGCGAAGCGCAAGGCCGACCGCTGAACGGCTGCCGATCGGGTCTGCGGCTTCAGCTTCAGCATGCGCTCGTAAACCTCCCGGCAGTCCGACGGGGCGGCGGCCTGATGCATGAAGGGAAGGCCCTGCCACATCCCACCGTCGGCAAGCACCACATTGATTCCCCGGCATGCCATCTCCAGTCCCATGGTGGAGCTGAAGACCATTCCCACGGTCGCCGCGTCGCACAGGTCGTAGGAGCTGACCGCGTCCCCCGGCATGATCATCCGGACGTTGGCGGGCAGGCGCTGCCGGAGCTCGGTGAAATAGGCCAGCTCGTCCCGGTTGGCCGGGATAGGGGCGCTGAACTCCTTGTTTGGAATGGACGCCGGGTCGAGGTTGGGGTGGGTCCGGATGACGAGCTGGATCTCCGGGTGTGCGGCGGCAAAGCGCATGGTGTGCTCGATCCAGGCGACTTGCATCCCCGCTACGTCCCCGAAATCGGCGATGCCCACCAGCTCGTCCGCCGAAGCGGGATACATGGCCCAGACCGGGCGGAGCGGATCGAGGTCGAGCGTCCGGTAAATCGTCGCGGCGCCGGTCGGGGCAGGAGAGAACTGACGCCAGTTGAGAAGCCGGCCATGGGCTCTGTTCTCCATGTAGCCGGTGGCCGCCTCGATCTCGGCGCGTGTCAGCGGCACCTCTCCCCAAGCCTGCCAGAGCGCCGGATAGAGGGTGCGCGAGTTGCAGTGGTCGTTCTCGACAAGACTGACTGTCTGACGGTGATGAAGGCCCCGTTCGTGGACCAGGGTCCGGATGCCGCGCTCGCGGGCCAGCTCCCGCGCTACGCGCAAGGTCGAGCGATGGCCGTTCAGGACGAGGAGCAGATCCGGGCGCGAGGCGTCGAGCAGGCGCCCGAACCCTTTCACCGTCATCACGCCCGCCAGGAGGAAGTCGCGGAAGATCCGGCGCACATAGTCGTTATCCAGGTCCAGCCGGTTGATCCGGAAATGCTGATGGGTCGACGACCTGACCCACTCGCCGATGGGATAGCCCTGGTAGGTGGCCTCCATCAGCCCATCCCCGGGCAGGGATTCCAGCCAAGCCCGCGCCTCCGCCTCGTCTTCCGGCCTCTGGTACCGGCCGAACCACTGGAAGCGCACGGGCTGGCCCCCGGCGAAGCCGGCCTGCTGCTTTTGGCAGCGGTTGCATTTCGAGGGCGTCCGCGGGTCGCCCGGCCAATCGAGGTCGCAGGCCGGCAGGGCTCCATCGCACAGAACGTAATCGATATCGGCGCCGTCGAACTGCAGGGCCTGCAGGATGGTGGTTTCCCAGGCAGCATGAATCTGCCATGCGACGTACGGGGAGTAGCAGAGGATCTTCATCGGGAAAGCCTGCAAATCTGCTTAAGCGGTGACGGGACCGGCCGGGCAATCCTGGGCGATTTCCTCCAGCCAGGAAACGTAGTCGCGGACGGCCCGCCGGAGATCGAAGCGCGGTCGGCCGAGCGCGGCTGCGTTCGTTCCCAGCCGACGGCGCAACCCGTCGTCGGTCAGCAGGCGCCGCAACGCTTCGACCATATCCTCGACCGCGGCCGGCCCGACCAGGACGCCCGTCGCCCGTTCCGGCCCATGGGCGGGGCCACCTTTCGGGAAGCCGAAGGCGCTGTCGATCTGTTCGGTGATTCCGCCGACGGCCGTGGCGGCAACCGGGGTACCGCAGCACATGGCTTCCAGGATCACGCTGGGAAACGTCTCCATGCGGGCCATGTGCAGATAGATGTCGGCGGCCCGGTAATAGGCGGCCACCCGCTCCTTGCCCCGCTGGAACGGGACGAACCGCACGGTTGCCGAGCCGATACGCTCCGGCTCGCCACGGTCGCCGAGGTTCACGAGGACCAGCGGTCGGCCGAGCTCCAGCGCCCCCAGCCGCTCCATCACGGCGCGTGTGCTTGGATAATCCTTCCAGGGATTGGCCTTGATGCCGTTGGCGGTGAACAACAGGATCAGTGCGTCCTGCGGCAGGTCCAGGGCTTGGCGGGCGCCGGCCCGGTCACCGGGACAGAAGACATCCGTGTCGATCCCGTTGGGGATGACCCGGCCGGCCATCATCCCCTGGCGCAGGATGCCGGCCTCGACCCGGTCCATCAGCCAGCGGGATGGGGTGGAGACGTACAAGCGGCTCCCGGCGTAGAGGTCGCGCTTGCGCCGCCAGTTGGCGGCGGAGCCGTCCGCCAGCAGCCTCGGGTAAATGGACAGGTCCGGACAGTCGCCGCACCCCGTCCGCCACCGCTCGCATGCGAAGGGGTGCGCGCAATGGCCGGTCAGCAGCCAGTTGTCATGCAGGGTCAGCAGGGTCGGCACGCGCCGGCTCAGCCGAGGCAGGAACCGCAGGTCGAAGTAGCCGCCGTGCAGGTTGTGGCAATGAACGAGGTCCGGCGGTTGCGGCGGCAGGTCGAGGAGGTCCCAGCTTCCGGGATAGGAGAAATCCTCAAGCCCGTCCGCGGCGGCGGCGGCGATCGCCTCCGGCGTTTCGGGTTCCGGTGCATCGGGGTTGCGCGGGCGATGATTCCGGGCGCGGCTTATCGTCAGTACGCGCGGATCGCTGGAGCGCTTCGTTCCCACCGCGATCCAGGACTCATGTCCATGCGCGGCATAGCCTTCGGCCAGGTCGCAGGCGACCGCCTCCGCCCCGCCGCCATGGTCGAGCGTGCTGACCGTCAGGATGCGCATGTCTTCAGTCCTTCGGCTCCGCGGGATCCGGCATGCCATGCCGGATCCCGAAGACCCGCCGTTCGAACGACCGTTCGAAGGCCAGCGACGCAACGACGGCCGACGGGTGGCGCAGCGGGAAATGCAGGCTTCCCGACGGCCACTCGGCAACCGGATGCGGATCGCGGGTGTGGGTGGCGTCGGGGCGCCCGCAGCCGATGTTGGTGATGAGATTCACGGCCGGGATGACATGCAGCATCGACTGCCGCAGGGTGGCGTATGTCAGCGCATAGTCCCAGGTATCGATCCGGCCGGCGGCATATTCGTCGAAGGCCCGCTCCCAGAACCGTACCACCTTGCGATCGGTGAAGAGGTCGGACAACAGCCCCCGGCCGCGGTCCTCGTCATAGGTCGACATGGCGAAGTCGTAGAAGCGCCATGTCCGGCGCCACGTCGCCCATCCCCAGATCGGCCCGTAGCGGCAGAACAGATAGTCCCCGTCCGGCTCCGCCTCGCCATTGGCGAAGTTGCTGCCGCACACGATGCCGATCCGTGTGTCGTGGCGGTAGCGGTCCAGCATCGCTTCGCAGAAGGGGAAGAAGTCCGGGGCCGGCAGGCAGTCGTCCTCCAGGACGATCGCCTCTTCGACGAGACGGAACACCCAGTCGAGGCCCGTCGAAACCCGCAGCCCGCAGCCGAGGTTGCGGGGCGCGAAGTTGACCCGCAGATCGCAGGGCCAGTCGACGGCGGTGACGATCCGGCGGACCTCCGCGCACAGCGCGGCATCATCCGGGCGATCGGCGCGCGGACCGTCGGCCACGATCAGAAGGACTTCCGGCCGGACGGCGGCGATCCGCTCGAACACCTTACGCGTGACGTCCGGGCGGTTGAAGACGAACAGGGCGACGGGTGTGCGCATGACCGGATGGGGAAGGAATACGGACCAAGAGCCGTATGCCAAAGACCGTAACACACCCCTATCTTACAGAGAAACGGCTTTCGGCTGCCGCGGGCGCACGGTCGGTTTCCGGTGGAGGGGGAGTGCTGGTAGCATGACGCCCGCCATTCGCCATCAGGCCCGCCGCACCATGACCATCCCGTCCGCTTTCCAGCCCACCGCTCCCGGCGCCGAGCCCTGCCTTCACGCCTCCGCCGGTACGGAGGCCCGCTGTCCGCTGACCGGTTCGCCGGATGTCCGCCATCTGCGGACGCTGCGGGTCCGGGACATCGCGGCCCTGTACCGGACCCTGTTCGGTATCGATGTCGGTGCCGAGTTCGGCGGCGTCGAAGAGGTTGCGATGTACCGCTCCGTGCCGACGGACCTGATCTTCTTTCATCCTTCCGTGACCGGGTCCGGGTCCTTCTACGAACAGCTCGCCCGGATCCCTTGGTACTATCAGAAGGACAAGTTCGAGTTCCGGCATGCGGCGCGGTGGATCGGTGAGGCGGACAAGGTGCTGGAGGTGGGGTGCGGCCACGGCCACTTCGCCGACGCCCTGCCTTCGCCTCATTACACGGGGCTGGAGTTCTCACCCGCCGCCGTGGCGGCGTGCCGGGAGCGCGGGCTGACCGTCCTGGCGGAGTCGGCACGGGACCATGCGGCGGCCCATCCCGGCGGCTATGATGCCGTGTGTTCCTTCCAGGTCATGGAGCATGTGGCGGACGTCGCCGGCTTCCTGTCGGCCTGCGTCCGGCTGACGAAGCCGGGTGGGCTGCTGATCCTGTCCGTTCCCAGTGCAGATTCCTTCAACGCCCATGCCGTCAATCCGGTGCTCAACATGCCGCCGCACCATGTCACCTGGTGGACGCATGCCTGCCTGACCGGGTTGCCCCGGCTCTATCCAATCGAGCTTCTCGATCTTCACCAGCAGACGCTGAGCGACGGCGGGCATCGCCGCTGGTACCTCCAGAACCTCATCCTGCGGGCGCTTTACAAGTATCTGGGCCACGGCGACCCCGGCCTCGTCAACCTGTCTCCGCAGATGGCGGCGCTACGCCCCATCGCGGAACAGATGAGCGCGGTCCTCGAACTGGGATTCGAGGATCCGGTGATGGAGCCGCCGGGGGATTCGGTGATCGTCGTCTACCGCCGGCGGCCCTGACGGAATTCAGCATATCCGCATCAAAGCGCGGCGGCCCGTTGTGAGACGGTGCGGGCGGCATGTTCCTGACCCGAGGAGCGCAGGAACTCCTCCAGTGCGCGCAGCGCCGGTGCGAAGGCCGGCATCCGGGCGAGGGCGAGGCGGAGCAGGGCGGCCGCCCGCGCGCGGTTGCCTCCGGCAAGATGCGCCAGGACCTGTTCGGTCAGCAGATACTCGGCGAACACCGTCGGCTCGCCGGCCCGGAAGCCGTCGGCCAGGGCCTGCGCCGCATCGTCGGGGCGGCCGGCGGCGATCAGGGCGCGGCCCTGCGCCAGACGGGCTTCGGCCCGGGCGGCACCGTCCATGGTCGTGTCCACGGCTTGCTGGAGCAGGAAGAGCGCAGCCTCGACGTCACCTGTCGCCTGGGCGCAGAGCGCGCGGGCCAGCAGGGCGTGACTCTGCCGGGGGTGCAGCCGCAGGGCGCGCGTCGCCCAGGCGGCGGCCTCGGTCGTCCGTCCTTGTGCGGCAAGCGCCTGGGCGAGACGGCCTGCGGAGACCGTGGAAGCGGGATCGACGGCAGTCGCGATGGCGGCAAGCCGTCCGGCCTCCGGGAACTCATTGCGCACCATGCCGAAGAACATGGATTTGGCGATCAGTGGGGTAAGTTTGCGGACCATCCCCTCGTCCAGGACGGCGGGCGGCTGCCCGCCGGCATCTCCCGATCCATGGCGGGCGATGGCGGCGAAGAAGACCGCCTCGGTCGCGTTGTCCGGATCGAACCGGGCAGCCAGATCGAAGAGGGCGATGGCGGGCTTCAGAAGCATCTGACGGAACAAGGCGAAGCCGAGGCGCGTGCTCTCGTGGGCAATGTCCGGATCGTGCCCGGCGCCTTCCGGAATGCGGCGTATGCCGTCCATCATGCCGCCGACATTGAGCCGCCAGCCGTCCAGCAGGACCAGGTAGGAGCGCGCCGGCGCGTGCTCCGGTGCCCGCTCCAGCGCTGCCAGGAAGGCCTGCTCGGCCTCGGCCATGTGGTCCTGTTCGAAGAAGCGCTTGCCGAGCCGGAAGTAACCTTCGGCTTCGAAACCCGGCCTTGCGACCTGTCCGGCGGTCAGCGCCGCCTGCGCCTCGGCGGCGCGGCCCAGCGTCTGGAGGGTGCGGACCAGTTCGAGATGGGCTTCTGCCATGTCCGGGCGGGCGTCGATGGCACGCCGGAAACAGGCGATTGCAACGTCGGGAGCGCCGGCGTTCCGGTTCGCCAGCCCCATTTCGAACTGGTAGTTCGCCAGGGCATCGTCGCGGATCCGGCGCCGCCAAGCCTCGTAGAACGCCGATGGATCGGTCTGGCCCATGTCAACTCCCGACGAAGATCGCGCGGATCATAGGCGCAACCGGCGCCTGCTTCAACGTGGGCCCCCCGCTTCGCCGACCGGGTCAGGACACCACATGCGTCAGCCGCCATTCGCCGTCGGCCTGCGTCCAGACCTTCGACACCCGGCGGTAGGAGTCCATCACCTGCCAGAAGAAGCCGTCGTCGATGCCGAGATAGTCGAGGAACCAGTCATAATGTTCGGCCGGGAATTCCCCGTCATAGCGCCGGACGAGCGCGATACCCTCGTCCCGGGTCAGGTGGTGGCGGCGGATGTCGGTCTGCACGTCCCGTGAACAGCGGCCCATGCCGAACTTCATGTAGCTGAGGTACCAGTGGAAGCCGTCGGCTTTGTCGTCGAGACTCGCGTATTTGGTGTAGGTGCCTTCCGAACGTCCCTTGGGATTGGCGCGGAACCCACAGTGCCGGGCCGCGTAGTACCAGTTCTCCTGCGGGATCCACTTCCTGTAGTAGGAGAACCAGTGCATCTCGATCCCCTGGGCGGCGATGACGTCGGGATGCGGCGCCTTGTACCAGCGGACCGTCTCCTGCATCTCCTCCTCGCGGCTGAGCAGGCCCCGGTCGCGGCCGGCGCGGATCAGGTCGTCGACCGAACTGCCCTTGTAGTATTCATGGGTCCATTCCTCCGGCCCTTCCTTGGGCTTGTGCTTGTATTTGGTCGAGCCGCCGTACTCCAGCTCCCCGTTCTCGCCGTACATGATCAGCTTGATGCCGAAGCGCGCGGCCATGTGGAACGCCCAGGCCTTCTGTCCGTAGGCAAAGGGCTCCCAGGCATCCCCCTTCAGCTCGAAGGCGAGGCGGGCCAGCTTGCGGTGGAGCTGGCCGTTCGGCTGGCCCAGGATGATGTCGAACCCGGCGTTGTTCCAGGCGCGGAAATTCTGCCAGCCGATGTCCGTCCATTCGAACGGCGTCCAGGTCACGCACAACGGGTGCATGCCGTATTTGTGCTTCAGTTGGTGGGCGACGAAGGCGGTGTCCTTGCCGCCGCTGCCGGGCACGACGACGTCGAAGCTGCCGTCCCGACTGCGGTGCTGGTCGCACAGGCGCTCCAGCTCCTGCTCGCGCGATTCCCAATCGATGACGTTGTCCTTCTCGTAGGACCACTGGCAGGCGGAGCACACGCCATGCTCGTTGAACAGGGTGCGCGGCCGCTGGTTGGAGACCACGCAGTTCCGGCAGAAGGCGACGTCGTCGGGGAGGTCGTTGAACTGGCGGTCCAGGATCGTCTGCATGGTCTTCGTCCTAGGTCCGTTGCGCGAGGTTCAGGAAGCTCCGGATGATGGCTCGTCCGGTCGAGCCCGAGCGTTCGGGGTGGAACTGGCACCCCATTACCCGGTCCTGCCGCAGCACCGAGCAGAAGCGGTCGCGTCCGTAGCGGGTGATCGCCAGGGCGGAGGCGGGCGCTTCCGGTTCCACGACATAGCTGTGGAGGAAATACATCAGGCTGCCCGGGGGCACCTTCTCCAGCAGGGTCTCCGCCCAGGGATCGTCCGTCCGCCCGTCCGGCGGCTCGATGGCGTTCCATCCCATATGCGGAACTTTCAGATGTGCCTTCGTCGTCGCAGCATCGCCCGATGCCTCCGGTTCGATGCGGCGCACGCGGCCGGGAACGATCCCCAGGCCCGGCCAGTGCCCATCCTCTTCCGACGCGTCGAGCAGCAGCTGCATGCCGAGGCAGATCCCCAGCATCGGGGTCTTGCTGGCGGCATCGCGCAGGACGGAGGCAAGACCACTCTCCTCGAGCCGGCGCATGCCGGACTTGAAGGCGCCGACGCCGGGCAGGACGATGGCCTGTGCGGCGGCGATCTCGGCCGGGTCGCCGCTCACCAGGACCTCGGCGGCACCCTGATCGAGGAAGGCGCGTTCCAGGTTGAACAGGTTGCCGAGCCCGTAATCGACGATGACGATCGGCAGGGACGATCGGGCGGCGGTCATGGGGTGCTCCACGCAATGGTGGCTTCGGTCGCGTCGGTTGCGTCCGGACGCACCGGAATTCCGGCCGCGGCCATGGCCTGCTTCACCGTCGCGATCGCGCATGGTTCGACGAGGATCGCGCGCAGCCCGCCATAGCCGTGGTTGAGGAAATCGACGTTGCCGGAATCAACCGGCGTACCCATCCGCAAATCCGGGGAAAGCCAGTGCAGGGTCGGCCCTTCGACCGGCTGCGCGTAGCGGAAATGGAACAGCGAGGCGGCGGCGACCGCATCCGCGGCACCGTCACGGACCGCCTGGACGACATGCTCCGGCCGGCCGGCTCCACCCGAGGCGATCACCGGTACGGGCGCCACGCGGGAGACGGCGGCGGTCAGCTCCAGATCGAAGCCCTCGCCGGTTCCTTCGCGCTCGACCGAGGTCAGAAGGATCTCCCCCGCGCCGAGGTCGATGGCCCTGCGCGCCCAGTCGAGCACATCGATGCCCGTCTGCTGCCGGCCATGGTCGACGAAGCACTCGTAGCGGCCGCGGCCCGTGCGCATCGCCTCGATCGACGCCACGATGCACTGTGCACCGAAGGTGCGCGCCGCATCCCGCAGCAAGCCGGGGTCGGCGATGGCCGCGGTGTTGATGGCGACCTTGTCCGCACCCGCCCGCAGCACCGCGCGCACGTCCTCCACCGAGCGGATCCCGCCGGCGACCGTCAGGGGCACCGTGGTCACGGCGGCCACCCGGCGGATGACGTCGAGCCGGGGAGGGCGGCGGAAGAGGCTCGCCACCACATCCTGCAGGATGATCTCGTCGGCTCCCCCGGCACTGTAGAGCCCGGCGAACCGTTCCGGCAGGCCCAGGACCCGCCAGCCGTCGAACTGGATCCCTTTCACGAGATTTGGTCCCTTGACCTCGATCCGCGGGATCAGGCGGATGGCGGGGGCGGGGGCGGGGGCGGGGGCGGGAATGGTTCCGGCTCGGGTCATGCGAGGTCGCTCCAGTCGAGGCGTTCGCCGCCGGTCAGGGGCCTTGTGGTCCGCCGGCCAAGGATGAGGTCGCGATGGTTGGGGGCGATGCCGCCGGCTGGCCGCAGCGCGACGAGATCCACCGCCGTCAGCCGGTGGCCTGCCGGCAGGGCATGCCGGACGAACAGGCTGCGGCGCGCCACGGCGCGGGTGTCCATTTCGCCGGCCGTCGGCCGCTTGATCCCGTCGCCGAGAGCGGCCTCCACCGCGCGTACCGCCGCCACCAGGCGGCGGAAGCCAGACGGGTCGAGCGAGGCCCGGTGATCCGGACCCGGGAGGGCGGTATCCAGGGTGAAGTGCTTCTCGACCATGACGGCGCCGAGAGCCACCGCCGCGGGTGCCACGGCTTCCCCGAGCGTATGGTCGGAGAAGCCGACGGGAACCCCGAAGGCCTGCGCGTAGGTGCCGATCACCCTCAGGTTGGCCTCTTCCGGCGGGGCCGGGTAGGTCGAGGTGCATTGCAGCAGTGCCAGTTCGCGGCAACCGGCCCCCGACAGGCAGCGTACCGCCTCGTCCACCTCGGCCAGTGTCGCCATGCCGGTGGACAGCAGTACCGGACGTCCCTGCGCCGCCACATGCTCCAGCAGGGCCGGATGCGTCACCTCGCCTGAGGGGACCTTGAAAGCCGGCATCCCGAGGGCGGAGAGGAGGTCGACGCTCTCATGATCGAACGGGGTGGACAGGAACAGGAGGCCCCGGCGGGCGCAATGCTCCGACAACCCGGCGAAGACGTCCGGTTGCAGTTCCAGCGCGCGCAGCATGGATTGCTGGCTGCCGCCCGTGCCGGTGTTCGCCACCTGGTAGGCCGCCTTGGGAGCATCGGAGGTGAGGAGGCCGTCCGTACGGAAGGTCTGGAACTTCACCGCATCGGCCCCGGCCTCGGCTGCGGCATCGATCAGCCGGTGCGCCAGCTCCGCGGAGCCGTTGTGGTTGACCCCGGCTTCGGCGATCAGCAGGCACGGGTGTCCCGCACCGATCGGCCGGCCGGCGATGGTGAAGGTACGGGGAAAGCGCAAAGCCGGCGCGGCGCTCATGAGGCGTCCTGCGGAATCGCCCTGCAGGCCGCCGCCGCAGGAATGAGGACAACGCTCTGCGGTGCCGGGAAGTGCGGGTCGAAGATGCCCGCCTGCGTGCCTGGAACGGGGAGGGCGGTGGCGGGGGAAGCCGCTGCGGCCCCGGATGCCCCATCCACCGCCGCCAGGATGGCATGGACATCATGCGCGTCGAACCGCTTGTCGGAGGCTTGCCAGCGTTCCAGCGAGGCCTGCGGAACCGCCGGCAGATCACGCGGTGGCCCCGCCGCTTCCCCGGTTCGGCCCCCCGTCCGGTCGAGCGCGGCCAGGACGGCTCTGGCGACGCGCCGGTGTGCTTGTCCATCCGCCATATGGAAAGCGCGCCGTACCGTCGCATCGATGCGGGCGCGTTCTTCCCCGGACAGCGTGAAGCGGCCGGCGACGATGGCTTCCAGGTGGCGGGCCAGATCCTCAAGGGTGTCGCAGGCGACGCTCGCGGCATCGGCGAACGGTACGCGGCGGATCTGCGGCAGCCATTGCGGCTGGAGGGCGGGAATGCCGACCACCGCCGCCTCGATGGCGGTCGAGCTGCACCAGTGGATCACGGCGTCGGCACGGAGCAGCCAGCCTTCGATGCTGCCGCTGCCGTCCAGATGCAGGTTGGGGAGAGGCAGCAGGGTCTCGCGGTAGATGTCCAGGGATTCGAAGGGATGTGGCCGGACCAGGAAGGCCACATCCGGAAAGCGCTGCGCCAGGTCGTTGGTCAGCGCCACGGTGCCTTGCAGGGCATCGCGTGCCGAGTGCTGGTAGGCCTCCAGAAAAGGACGGGTGAACTTGCCGTTGCTGTCCCTCACCGCGTAGCTGATCTCCTGCTCCGGCGTCACGAAGCGCGGGTTGGCGATGGTGAAGGTGCAGTTGACCATCACCAGCGGCCGTCCGTAGCGCCCTGCCGAGGCGGACAGGCTGCGCGACGCGCCGGCCAGCGGCGCTACCAGCAGGTCGGTGCGCGGCGTTCCGGTCACAGCGACTTGGTCCGGCCGGAAATAGCCGAAATGCACCAGATAGTCGGCCACCCACTCCGTCCAGGCGCAGAACACCGCGACGCGGTCGCGCAGGGCGGCGTTCTCCAGGATCAGCCCGTCCAGCGTGTCGTTGCGCGTCATCGGCGCGTCGTCCGGTCCCGGCTCCTCGAAATACACCGATCCCTCGGACTGCAGGACGCCGTAGGGGATGCCCTCGCGCGCCAGCAGGGCCATCATGTCCTCGTTGCCCTGGACGGCATTCTGCAGCAGGACGAAGTCCACCCGGTCCAGCACTGCCGGCAATTCCCAGAAGCGCAGGTTGGCGGGCATGAGTGCGCATGCGCGACCCGAGGCGCATAGCGCGCGGGCGA
This sequence comes from Azospirillum thermophilum, assembly GCF_003130795.1. Lineage (NCBI taxonomy): Bacteria > Pseudomonadati > Pseudomonadota > Alphaproteobacteria > Rhodospirillales > Azospirillaceae > Azospirillum > Azospirillum thermophilum. The sequence goes on along the minus strand of NZ_CP029359.1, from coordinate 131,652 downwards.
CCAGGACGAGCCCGGCGAGGTCGCGGCGCGGGTGGTCGACGATCAGGACGACGATGCGCTCGTCCTTGGGAAGCGCCGAGATTTGATGAGCCTGTCCGGCTGACTGCCTGATCATGGGCGTTTCCGGTAGAGAACGCGGGCATAGTTTCCGCAGCCAGCCGCATCGATCATCGCCTGCAGCGCGTCGGCATGGCGGACGAGGAAGCCGCCGTCCACGGACTCCGCCAGATCCGGTAGCGCGAGGCAACCGGCGACGTCAAGGCCGCGGGTTTCCAGATAGGGCAGCTCGTAGCCCATCCGATCGCCGAGGTGCCTCAGGCTGTCGAGGGTGAACAGCAGGATGTGTTCGGTGGGGTCGATGATCGACGCCAGCGGGCCGGCCGCCCGGACGGCGAAGCTGTCCGCGTTGGGCGTATAGACCAGGAGGAGGCCGCCCGGACGCAGGAGCCTGTCCACCTGCCGCAGGAAGGGCAGCGGCTCCGGCACATGCTCGATGACGTCGAACAGGGTGACGATGTCGAAATCGCGCTCGGGCAGCCGGTCGAGGTTCTGGTCGAAGATCGGCACGCCGGTGCGGCGCGCGGCCTCCGTCCGGTTGGCGATGGAATAGTCGGTGCCGAAGGCCAGTGCGCCGGCCTCCAGCGCCGCCGCGAGAAACCAGCCGGCGCCGCAGCCGATATCGAGGAGGCGCCTGCCGGCCAGCGGGCCGCCATGGCGTTCCAGGATGGCGACGCGTTCGCGTCCGAAGCGTTCCTTGCGGTAGGTGAAGTGCTCGTCGTCCTCGGGTCGGGAATAGACCTCATAGGCCCCGGTATCGTAGACGTCGCCCAGATCGGCGGGAATGCGTCGGTGGTAGTACAGGCCGCAGCCCGTGCAGGCGACCATGTCCGAGCCGCGCTTGGTCAGGACATGGGTCGCGGCGGCACCGCCGCACAGCGGGCAGGATTCGACGCTGCGCCAGCCGGCGCCGCGCTCGATCCGCGCGACCTTGGCGCGCTCCATCTCGTCCTGGCGTTCCAGGAAGTTGGGCGCCCGCATCTTCGCGACGTTGACGCCGATATGCTGCGCCAGCAGCTTTGACAGCATGATCCGTTCCCTATGCAGTGCCGCGCGGGCGCCAGCGGCCTACCACGCGGTGAGCCCTCCATCCACAATGATGTTCTGGCCGGTCACGTAGGACGAGGCGTCCGATGCCAGCCACACCAGGGCCCCGACCATTTCCGCCGCCTTCGCCATGCGGCCGAGGGGCACGCGGGCGCCGTAGCGTTCACGGAAGGCGTCGTTCTGGCCGCTTTCCACGCCGCCGGGCGTGAGCGTGTTGACCCGCACGCCGTGCGGGGCCCAGAGAGCCGCCAGATGGCGGGTGAGGCCAAGCACGCCGGCCTTGGACGCGCTGTAGACCGGCGGCGTGTTGATCGGCCGGCCCATATAGGAGGAGCCTTCGTAAATCCGGGGGTCGGGCGCCACCACGCCGTAGATCGACGCGGTCTGGATAATGCTGCCGCCGCCTTGTTCCACCATCCGGCGGCCGGCCGCCTGCGCCATCAGGAACATCCCGTCCAGGTTCGTCGCCATGACCTCCCGCCAAGTCTCCAGCGCGAAGGTCTCGGCCGGTTCGAAGAAGGCGTCCAGGCTCGCCGACTTGGAGGCCGCATTGTTGTGCAGGACGTCGATGCGGCCGAAGGCGCCGCACACGCGTTCCACTCCTTCCGCGACGGCGTCTGGCCGGCTGACGTCGCAGGCGAGACCGATGGCCGGCGTGCCGAAGCGTCCGGTCAGGTCGGCGGCGAGCCGTGCGGCGGCCTCCGCATCCAGGTCGACGGCCGCCACCGTAGCGCCATGGCTGGCCAGGGCGCTGCAGAAATGCTGACCCAGGATGCCGCAGGCGCCGGTGACCACGGCCACCTTGCCCGTCAGGTCGAACAGCCCGCGATAGTCGGGAAGGAGAGGGTCCATGGTCACTCCGGTCCGCCGGCGCGTTGCATCAGGAACTCGACGATGGCGAAATCCAGCTCCGCGTCGATGTCGACGGACCGCTCCGCCGGCATGACGAACAGCCGTGTGTCCGCATCGATCAGCGGCCCATGTCCGGTGAAGCCGCGGACGTTCCACACGTAGATCGAGGCGTTCATGTCGTAGCAGGGCGGCGCATCCTGGCGGCGCAGGACCGCACCCTCCGGCTGTTTGGCGAGCCGGACGGCGCCGTCCGGCCCGGTCTCCACCATGTTGAAGTAGGGAGAACGCCGAGCCGGAGTACCGGTGATGACGTTTCCGGCTCCGCTCTCCTCCAGCAGGGCGACCGCTCCGGCGATGTCTGAGGGAAGCCGCAGCGGCGACGTGCAGTCCAGGTCGACCAGCGTGTCGAAGTGGATGCCGAGCCTGTCCTCGGCGATGGAGAGCGCATGACGAATGGCCGGCAGCTTGCCGGCATCGTCGGTCGCCATGGCGGCCGGCCGCTCGACCAGGAGATCCGCTCCCCAGGCGCGGCCCACCTCCAGGATGGCAGGGCTGTCGCTGCTGACGGCGACGGCGTCGAACAGGCCGCTCGCGCGTGCCTGCAGCAGGGAATGGGCGAGCAGCGGCCGCCCCAGGAGCGGGCGGATGTTCTTGCCCGGCAGCCCCTTGGAGCCGCCGCGGGCGCAGATCGTGCACAGGCGCTTGGGCGTCCGGTCAGCCATTCTCCACCTCCACCCAGCGACGCTCGCGTATCGCCGTCTCGGCCGCGGCAACGGCTGCCAGCACCGCCATGCCGCCGCCGGCTTCGCAGGGCCCGTCCGCGGTGCCGTCGAGGATCGCCCGGTGCATGGCCCGGTAGGGCCCGTCCCGCTCCACCGCGAACATCTGTGGCGGATCCCGGTCAACCCGGCCCGTGCCGGTCACGAGATCCAGCGAAACCGTATGGAACGCGGTGTTGATCACCAGCTCGCGCCGGGTCTGCCGGTCCAGGTAGTTGAGCTGCAGGGACAGGGCGGGGCAACGGTCCAGTTCCCCGAGGAGCACCACCACGTCCTCGCTGTCGATCTCCAGCGCGCCCGACTGGCCGCCCAGCGCCGCCAGCCTCCTCCACGGCCCCAGTATCCAGCCGAGATAGTCGAGTTCGTGACTGAGGTCCCGCAGCACGCCGCCGCCCAGCGCCGCCCGGGCAGAGTAGGACCGGCGGTAGTCGCGGCCAGGCCGCCAGTCGGGCAGATACTGGCCGACATAGCCCTGCACCGAGAGCACCCGCTCGTCCCGCAGCCGGTGCCGCAGCCAGACGAGTGCCGGATGGAAACGGAGCTGGTAAGCGACGTGAAGCGATGCGAAGCGATGGTCCGGCAGCGGGGCGGGATGGTCGAACAGAGGCTTTTCCACAAGGACGCGCCCGGTGAAGCCTTTCATCGCCAGGGTGCCGAGTGCCGGCCGGTGGGCCGCCGTCTCGGTCGCCACCACGGCCAGATCCCAGGATCCTGCGGCCAGGGCCTCCGGGATGCCGGCGAAGTCGCCGCCGGGGCGCCGGCTGACGGTCGCCACCTCCAGACCGAGCTCGCCGAGCAGACGGGCGTGCCGCTTCCCGATCGAGCCCTGCCCGATGACGAGTGCGGTGCCGTCGAGGAGGGGGGGACTCATGCGGGCCTCATTTGAAGACGTCCGGGAACTCGGCCTCGGCCAGTTCCAGGTCGGTCCATCGGCCGATGTCGCGCCAGTATTCGCGGATGGGGAAGGCGGCCGCCTTGCCGCCGCGGGCGATCAGATCCTCGAACAGCGTTGGCATGTCATAAGGCCGCGTCGCCGGAAGGTGGTCGAGGATTTCCGGGTCGAGGATATAGATGCCGGCGTTGATGTAGAACTGATGGGCGGGCTTCTCCACGACGCGGACCAGCCGCGGCCCGTCCAGTTCCAGGACGCCATAGGGGACGTGCAACTGCTGCTCGAAGGCGGCCATGGTCGCGGCGGCTCCGGAATCGGCATGGAACTGGAGCATGTGCTGGTAGTTGACCGCCGTCAGGATGTCCCCGTTCATGACGAGGAGCGGATGCTCCTGCCGGTCCGGCAGCAGGGCCAGGCAGCCGGCGGTGCCCAGCCGCTCCTGCTCCTCGATGTAGCGGATCCGCGCGCCCCACGCCTCACCCGTTCCGAAATGTTCGCGGATCACCTCGCCGCGGTAATTCAGCGAGATGTAGAAGTTGTGGAACCCCTGTGCGATGAAGGATTCGATGATCGTCTGCAACAGCGGCTTGCCACCGATGGGGATCATCGGTTTCGGCATCGTTTCGGTCAACGGCCGCAGGCGCATGCCGAGTCCGCCGGCCATCAGCAGAACGGCGTTCGGCCGGCGCGTGCCGCTGATCAGCTCGTCGAGGCCGAGCAGGGCGACCACCACCCCGTTCCCGTCGACCACCGGCAGGTGGCGTAGCCGGCGTGCCTGGAGAAGGGCCGCGGCCTCCGTCTCGCCGATGCCGACCTGCGCCACGGCCGGGCTTCGTTCCATGATGTCGCCGACCGGTGCGGCCAGCGGTACCCCCCGCAGGATTGCCCGGCGCACATCCCCGTCCGTCACCGTGCCGAGAAGACGGTGATCCGTATCCGTCACCAGGACGATGTGAAGCGCGTTGCGGTCGATGCACTGCACGGCCTCCAGGATGGTGCAGGAGGGCGCGACCGTGTGGGCCTTCAGGCGCTCTTCCATGGACGGGATCGTCTCCCTCCGGCTCATCGATCCTCATCCTTCCGCAGGGGGCGTGCGGGAACGCCGGCCACCACAGTGCCGGAGGGCACGTCCTCCACCACGACGGCGCCTGCGCCCACCCGTGCGAAGGCCCCGATCCGGCGGCCGGGGGTCACGACCGCTCCGGCACCGATCAGCGCACCCTCGCCGACGACGACACCACCGCACAGCACCGCCCCCGGCGCGACGTGGGCGTGGGGGCCGATCCGGCAGTCATGGTCGATCGAGCACCGGCTGTTCAGAAGCGCGTCGGCCGCGACCTCGACCCCCGGCTGGACGACCGCCCCGGCGAACACTTGCACGCCGTCCGCCAGCATCACGTCCTGCGCGACGGTCGCGGCGGGATGGCACACGGTGACGAAACCGTGTCCCTGCGCCGCCATGCGGTCGTAGAGCGTGTGGCGGAGCGCGATGTCACCGATGCCGTTGGCGAGGAGGAACGGTTCCGGCACCGCCTGCCGGATCGTGTCGTCGCTGCCGAGCCAGGGCAGGCCCGGCCAGGCAGGAGGGGTCGGGCCGGCGACGCCGGCGACGGAGAAGCCCGCGCACCGCAGCGTGTCGGCCAGGACCCGCGCGTGTCCGCCCCCACCCAGAAGGACGACCGGAGGCAGGGTCATGACGGGACGGCCTCCTGCGCCGGGCCTGCCGCGGGCAGGTCGTGGAAGCTCTTGTGCAGGAGGCCGTCGAGCGGAAAGCGTGCCAGGATGCCCGCGATGCGTGCCGCGGCGCCGCCACGGCCATAGGGGCTCTCGCGCCGTGCCGACACGGCCCGCATCTCCGGACCAAGGGCCCGTTCCACGGCTGCCGCGATGGCCCCGGCCTCCTCCGTGCAGTCGATGACCGAGGGTGCACGCAGCCGCCCCTTCTGGCGGTCGCCGAGATTGACGGTCGGGCGGCCTACGACCGGCGCCTCGATCAGGCCGCTCGACGAGTTTCCGATGACGACGTCGGCGTGATACATCGCCGACAGGTAGCGTCGCTGGCCAAGCGAGGCGGTGGCGAAGACGCGGCCCGGACGGTCGGCGGCGAAGCGGTCGATGGCCGTGTTGATGGCCCGTCCGCCGCTGTCGGCATTGGCCCTGGTGACGATCACGTGGGCATGCGGGAAACGATCAAGGGCGTCGAACAGAGCCGCTGCGGCCGCTTCCGGCGGCCGGCCGCCCAGCGTGACCGGGTGATAGGTGACCAGGAAATTGACCGGCCCCAGGCGGAACCCCAGTTCCTCCTCCAGTTCCGTCCGGTCCATGGGCGGCCCGTCGCCAACTCCATCCAGCCCGGGCGCGCCGACGGTGAACACCCGGTCCGGAGCCTCGCCAAGCTGGATGATGCGCTGCCGGTAGGGCTCGGCGGCAGCGAAATGCAGGTGCGCGAGTTTGGTGATCGCGTGACGGAAGGCTTCGTCGAGCACGCCTTCCGACGCTTCGCCGCCATGCAGGTGGGCGATGGGGATCCCCAGGACCAGGGCCGCCTGGGCAGCCGCCAGGGCTTCGAACCGGTCGCCGAGCACGACCAGGAGGTCGGGGCGCAGCCGGTCCAGCGCGTCGGCGAACCGGATGAGCCCGAGGCCCATGGACGCGCACGTTGCGGAGGGCGTGTCGCCCGACAGCAGCATTTCGACCCTGGCGGCGATGGTGAAGCCGTCGGCTTCGATGACGTCGACGGTGTGCCCGAACTCCGCCGCCAGATGCATGCCCGAGACCAGGATCCGGAGCGTCACGCCCGGGTCGGCATCCAGGTGCCGCATCAGGCCGCGCAGGTGTCCGTACTCCGCCCGGCCGCCCGTGAACACACAGATCCGGCGCGTCATGTCCGACCGCCTTTCCGGCGGGGCGGGAGCCGGCCGTCCTCCCCGGCGGCCCGGACTCCGCTTGGCAGGCAGACGATGCGGGCCTGCAGATCCTCCGTCACGGGCAACGGCGCACGGGGGGCGTCGGCGAACATGGGCAGGAGGTGCATGGGCTTCCATGCCGGACGGGTCAGCAGACCCTCCCCGTGGGTGGCGCGGAGCAGGGTGTCCCGGGCGTCGCGGTCCGGCGTCAGTACGGCGTTCAGCCAGTGGATGCTGCGGCAGCCCTCCGGCTCGGCGACGACCTGCAGGCCGGCAACACCGTCCAGCGCCGCCCTGTAGCGCGCGGCCAGCGATCGCTTCGCGGCGATGAAGCCGTCGAGCTGTTCGAGCTGTGCGCAGCCGAGTGCGGCGTTGAGGTTCGGGAGCCGGTAGTTGAAGGCGACGGCGTCGTGCTCGTAAGCCCAGGGGTGTGGGTGCTTGGCGGTGGTGGAGAGGTGGCGGGCCATGCGCGCCAACTCCGCATCGTCGGTCAGCACTGCACCGCCGCCGCCGGTGGTGACGATCTTGTTGCCGTTGAAGCTGACCGCGGCGAGTTGGCCGAAACTGCCGGCCGGCCGGCCTCGCAGCGTGCTGCCGAGCGCCTCGGCTGCATCCTCCACGACCGGCAGCCCCCACGAACCGGCGATGTCCCCCAGCCGCTCCATGTCGACCGGATGGCCGAAGACATGCATCGGCACGATGGCGGCGATCCGCCGCCCGGTGTGGCGGTTGATGCAGATCCCGCCGCTCCGTCGCGCCGTTCGGAGCAGCCGGTCTTCGAGCGCCACGGGATCGAGTCCCAGCCGGTCGGGGGCACTGTCGACGAAATGGGGCACGGCCCCGCAATGGGCGACGGCATTGGCCGTGGCGACGAAGGTCAGGGCGGGAACCAGGACCTCGTCTCCGGCCTTCACCCCTGCCACCAGCAGGGCGAGATGCAAGGCCGCGGTGCCGTTGACCGTGGCGATCGCGTGTGCCACGCCGCAGCGCTCCGCCAGCATCGCTTCGAACCGGTCGACATAGGAGCCGACCGACGATACCCAGCCGGTGTCCAGGCAATCCTTGACGTAGGCCCATTCGTTCCCGGCGAAGACCGGCTCGTGCAGCGGCATCGGCCGCTGCGCGGACAGCACACCACGCAGGGCGGCCAACGCGGCGTCGAGATCGAACGTGCCGCCGTTCACAACTGGTATCCCTCTCCGTACAGCGCCAGGTTCGCCGGATCGCAGAACCAGGCGATGGTGCGCTCCAATCCCCGGCGGAAGCCGTCCCGGCCGCCATGGGAGGGGGCCCAGCCGAACCGGCGGGCGGCTTCGGTGGTATCGGCCCACAGCCGCTCCACCTCGCTCGCGGCAGGACGCAGGCGTTCAGCCTCGCAGTCGATCTCGACCGTCCGGCCCATCAGTTCCGCGATGAGGTGTGCCGTCTCGCCGGCTGAAATCTCGAATCCGCTGCCGATGTTGGTCACCTTACCGACCGCGGTGTCGGCTTCGGCGGCGGCGATGAAGCCGGAGGCGGTGTCCGTCACGAAGGAGAAGTCGCGTGTCGGCGTCAGGGCGCCGAGCCTGATGCGGCCGGCCCCGCGCGCGATCTGGGTGATGATCGTCGGGATCAGGGCGCGGGCCGACTGCCGTGGTCCGTACGTGTTGAACGGCCGCAGAACCGTGACCGGTATTCCGAAGGATTTGTGGAACGAGAGGGCGAGCTGGTCGGCGGCGATCTTGGTGGCGGCGTAGGGCGACTGAGCGTTCAGGGGATGGGTCTCGTCGATGGGCACGCGCTGCGGCGTTCCGTAAACCTCGCTGGTGGAGGTGTGGACGAGCCGCTCGATCCCTGCTTCGCGTGCCGCCTCCAGCACGTTCAGCGTCCCGGTGACGTTGGTTTCCACATAGCTGTGCGCCGCCCGGTACGAGTAGGGGATGGCGATCAGCGCCGCCAGATGCAGGATCACCCCGCACCCCTGGACGGCTGCACGGACCTGGGAGGGGTCGCGGATGTCGCCCGCAATGATCCCTATGGCGGAACGGGTTTCCGCCGGGAGGGTGTCGAGCCAGCCGGCCCGGCCGAAGGAATTGTACTGGACGAAGGCGCGCACTGCGGCGCCGCGGGCGACCAGCGCTTCGACCAAGTGCGACCCGATGAACCCGTCCGCCCCGGTCACCAGCACCGTGCTTCGCGCAATATCGATCATGATCCCCCTTCGTCCACTTGGCGGCCGTCCGGTGCCCATGCCCGCATTCCCGGCGGGATTCCCTCGACGCGGACCGGGATCCGAAAAGCTGTTCTCAGGCGGGCGTGATAAAGAATCGGTTAATTCATTGGGTGCTAAGAGCGAGGATGCACGCCGCACGAGGTGGGATAAGGAACCATGGAAAACAATCACTTGTCTACCGACACCATTCCCGTCGGCGTTCAGTCCGTTGCCAAGCACATCATGGTGATCGCCGAAATCGGGATCAACCATAACGGCAATCTGGGCGTCGCGAAGAAGCTGATCGACCTGGCGCACCGGGCTGGCTGCGATGCCGTAAAGTTCCAGAAGCGGACGATCGACATCGTCTATACTCCTGAATTCCTGGACCAGCCGCGGGAGAGCCCGTGGGGCAATACGCAGCGCGCGCAAAAAGAGGCGCTGGAGTTCGGGGTAACGGAATACGACGCCATCGACGCCTACTGCCGCGAACTCGGCATCGCCTGGTTCGCATCCGCCTGGGACGTTCCGAGCCAGGAGTTCCTGCGCCGCTACGACTGTCCCTACAACAAGATCGCGTCCGCCATGCTGACCCATGACGCCCTGGTCGAGGCGGTCGCGCGGGAACGCAAGCCGACCTTCATCTCCACGGGCATGGCGGACTATGCCGACATCGACCGCGCCGTCGCGGTGTTCCGCCGGCATGACTGTCCCTTCACCCTCATGCATTGCGTCGCCACTTATCCGGCGGCGGAAGAGGATCTGAACCTGCGCTGCATCCCCGCACTGGCGGAGCGCTACGGGTGTCCGGTGGGATATAGCGGCCACGAGCCTTCGGTGTCGCCCTCGGTGGTTGCCGCCATGATGGGGGCCGTCGCCATCGAGCGGCACATCACCATCAGCCGCGCCATGTACGGCAGCGATCAGGCGGCTTCGCTGGAGGGGCGCGGCATCGAGACGCTGGTGGCCCAACTCCGCAAGGTCCCGGTGGTTCTCGGTGACGGCGTCAAGCGGGTCCTGGATGGTGAAAAGGCGGTTGCCCGCAAGCTGCGCTACTGGGAGACCGAGCCTGCGACCGCCTCCTGAGGCGGGAGCCGGATCGTGAACCTCGCGGCAAGCGGATCGCCTTCCGTCATCGCACTCGTCCCCGTGCCGGAGACCACGTCTGGCATGCCGGACGATCCGCTGCGCCCGCTTGCTGCAGGCCTGGCACTTCCGGCCCATGCCATCCGGCAGGCCCTGGCGGCCGGCTGCGATGACGCCATCGTGGTTACGGACGATCCGGGTGTCGCGGCGCTTGCCCGCGCCCATGGAGCCAAATCCGTCCGCTGGCCCGGCGACAGGTCCCTGGCCCCGATCGTGCCGGATGCCGTTGCCGTCCTGCTCGATCCCGTGACGCCGCTGCGCCGGCCGGACGAAATCCGCGCCGCGGTGGCGCTGCTCCACGCTTCCGATGCCGATGCGGTCGTCGGCGCCGTGCGGCGCCGGCTTCCGGGCTGGTTGGGTGGCACGGGCTCCGGCCTGCTCGAGGAGACCGGGGCCCTGGCGGTGCTCCGCGACCTGCGGGCCGTCCGTCCGGACGGCCGCCCGGCGGGTCGCTGCATTCCCTTTGAAATGGCGGCCCCCAGTGCGCTGCGGGCCGACACCGCCGAAGGCCGGGCGGCGGTGGAGGCCCTGATCACCCGCCCGCCCTATGCCCTGCCGGCCGTTTTGCCGCAGCGGCCGGCTCTGATCGTCTTCGACTTCGACGGGGTGATGACGGACAATCGCGTCACGGTCGGCGAGGATGGGAGCGAAATGGTACGTTGCAGCCGTGGCGATGGCCTGGGGATCGACCGGCTGCGCAAGGCAGGCGTACCGATGCTGGTTCTGTCGACCGAACGGAATCCAGTGGTGGCGGCCCGCTGCCGCAAGCTGCGGATGGAATGCCACCAGGGGGTGGACGACAAGGGAACCTACCTGGCCGCGCTGCTTGCCGGGCGGAAGATCGATCCGGCGGATGTGGCCTATGTCGGCAACGACGTGAACGACCTGGATTGTCTGCGCCTGGTCGGTCTGCCGGTGGTGGTTGCCGATGCCCATCCCGATGTCCTGCCCTATGCGCGGCTGGTTCTGCCGCGTCCGGGCGGCGACGGGGCGGTGCGTGCGTTGGCCGACCATCTCCTTCGGGAAATGGCCGTGTCCTGAGGCGGCCTGCAGGATCGGGAAAGGCGGGCGGAGGAGGAACGCGCTTATGCAGATCATCGACGGCATCCAGAAGTTTACCGACAAATTCGAAGGCGAGAACTTCGAGTACCGGCGCAAGCGTCGCGCCTTGGCGGAGGAGTTGCAGAAGCCCGATTTCTGGGATCCGATTGACAATTTCGGCCTACTGGCGGGCGAGCAGACGATCGCGCGGGCCATGGCGATGTTCGAACTGGTGAAGCTCAGCGCCGGCACCCCGGGACACATCGCCGAGTTCGGCGTGTGGAACGGCAACAACCTGCTGCTGGTCGCCAAGCTCCTGCGGCTTCTGCAGCCGAACACCTACAAGCACCTCTACGGTTTTGACAGCTTCGTCGGTCTGACCGACGTGACCGAGAAGGATACCCGCGATCCGTCCGCGGCATCGCACGGCCAATATCAGGGCATGTACAAGGGCGACCGTGCCCGGCTGGAGCGGATGATCTCCTTCTTCGGCTATGAGGAGTGGGTGCATCTGGTCGTCGGGGACGCGCGCGAAACCATTCCGGCCTTCGCGGACAGGCATCCCAACGTGATGCTGAGCATGGCGATCCTGGACTTCGACCTGTACGAGCCGACCAAGGCCGCGCTCGGCTTCGTGCATGACCGGATCCTGCCGGGCGGACTCGTGGTCTTCGACGAAGCGATGAGCCAGGCCTGGGCCGGCGAGGGCACCGCCGCCGTCGAGTTCCTGCGCGAGTACGGGCATCTCTACGAGACCGGGCACATTCCGTTCAGCCGCATGCCCACCATGTATCTGCGCCGCAAGTGACCGTGCCGGGGAGCCGACCGACCATGACCGATATTGCCTGGGGGATCGATACGGACCTGTCCGCCTATGAGCGGGATGGCTTTCTGATCCTGCGCAATGTCCTTCCGCGGGACCTCGTCTCCCGGGTGGTGGGCGAACTGACCGCTCTGTGCGCGTTGACCGGCGTGGACGAGGGTGACCTGGGGCTGTCCTGCAGCCGGCTCGACCGCGAGAACCAGGAGGCGTTGTACCGTCTCTATCTTGCAGCACCCCGGCTTCCCGCCTTTGCGGCCTTGTCGGCTCATCTGGCCGGCGTGGCGGCGCGCATTTCCGGTGCCGATCTGCCGGTACTGAGCATCGACACCATCGCATTGTTCAGCCCGCCGCGTGACAGCCGGCTCGCCTACAACTGGCACCAGGAGAACTCCTACATGCCGGGGCTGCCCGGCGACGTCATGACCTTCTGGTGCCCGCTCCTCGATCCCGCGACGGTGGACAACGGCGCAATGAGCGTCCTGGCCGCCTCCCACCGGCTGGGCCGCCTGCCGTACAGGAAGATCAGCCGGCCGCGCGGCTATACCGATCTGCTGCCTCACGATGCCGAGGCCATTGCAGCCAGCCATCGGGAACATGTCTGCATCGCCGATCCCGGTGACGCCGTGGTGTTCCAGGGCAACATGCTGCACCGGTCGAACCACAACGCCACCAACCGGACGAGGGTGACCGGCATCTTCCGCTACATCGCAGCCTGCGACCTGCCGGCCAACCTGAAATTCTCGGCCGACATGTACTGAACCGGTTGTAGCTGCTGAGCGGATGCTCCTCAAAAGCGCTGGCCGAAAATTCCTCAGTCCGGCGTGACAGCCCGGTGCCGGGGCATGCCCCGGCACCGGGCGCCAACCACCGATATCCCGTACTGGCACGAGGCCATGCTGGAGGTGTCGGTGGTCACCCTTGGGGAGCTTGTCATGATCCTGGACCTCGCCCGGCAGGGGCTGTCCGTCTCCGCCATCGCCCGCCGCACCGGCCGCGACCGCAAGACGGTCCGCAAGTACATCGAACGCGGTCTCGAGCCGCCCGCCTACAAACCACGCCAACCCGCCCCCTCGCTCCTGCGCCCCTTCGAGGCTTACCTGCGCGAGCGCGTCGCACGCTTTCCTGAACTCACCGGGCGACGCCTCTGGCGCGAGGTCCGCGACCTCGGCTTCACCGGCGGCTACTCCACCGTCACTGAGTTCCTGCGCACCGTCCGCCCGCCACCCGACCTCACCTTCGAGCGCCGCTTCGAGACGCCGACCGGCAAGCAGGCGCAGGTGGACTTCGCCTTCTTCAAGACCACCTTCACCGACGAGCCGGGGGCCGAGCGCGTGGTCTGGCTCTTCTCCCTGGTGCTCGGCCACAGCCGCATGATGTGGGGCCGCTTCGTCCCGCGTCAGGACCTCGCCACCGTGCTGCGCTGCCACGTCGCCGCCTTCGACGCGCTTGGCGGCGTGCCCGAGCAGATCCTCTATGACCGCATGAAGACCGCCGTCCTGGGCGAGGTCGACGAGAAGGGCATCGCCTACAACGCCAAGCTTCTGGCGCTGGCGGCGCACTACGGCTTCCTGCCGAAGGCCTGCAAGCCGTACCGGGCGAAGACCAAGGGCAAGGTCGAGCGGCCGTTCCGCTACGTGCGCGAGGACTTCTTCCTGGCCCGCAGTTTCCGCAGCATTGACGACCTCAACGCCCAGTTCGCCCAGTGGCTCGACCAGGTGGCCAACCGCCGGGTGCACGGCACCACCGGCCGCATCGTCGCCGAGCACTTCGCCGAGGAGCGCCTCGCCCTCAAGCCGCTGCCGGCCGGCCCCTACACCGCCGTGCTCGGTCTCGACCGGCGGATCACCAAGGACGGCATGGTCTCCGTCGGCGGCAACCTGTACTCGGTGCCCGACGGCACCCGGCGCCGCAGCGTCGAGGTGCAGCTCACCGCCAACGAGGTGCACATCCTGGAGGATGGCCGCCTCATCGCCGCCCATCCCGTCCAGGAAGGCCGGGGCAAGCGCCGCATCGCCGAGGGCCACCGCACCCTGCCGCCCCCGTCCAACAGCACCACACCGCGCCAGGGGGTGGCGCCTCCACCATCCACGTCCGACGTCGTGACGCCGCGCTCGCTGGCCATCTACGACGCCATCGCCCGGCGCCTCGCCGACGGGGAGGTGGCGCGATGAGCACGGGAGCCGCCTCCACCCTCGATCGCATCCGCCACCACCTCGTCGGCCTCAAGATGCCACGCGCGCTCGAAGTGCTGGAGCACCTGCTGCGCCAGCTCGAACGCGGCGAGATCTCCGCCCTGGAGGCCATCGACGCCCTGCTCGACGCCGAGTTGAGCCTGCGCGAGGGGCGTCGGGTCAAGACGGCGCTGAAGATGAGCCGCCTGCTCGACATCAAGACGCTGGCTGGCTTCGACTTCTCCTTCCAGCCCTCACTCGACCGCAACCGCATCCTGACCCTGGCGCAGCTCGACTTCATCGACCGCCACGAGGTGGTGCACTTCCTCGGCCAGCCGGGTTGCGGCAAGACGCACCTGGCGATCGCCCTGGGCGTCGAGGCGGTGAAGGCGGGACGGAGCGTCTACTTCACCACGCTGGCCGACCTGGTCAGCTCGCTGTCCAAAGCGGAGCGGGAGGGCAGCCTGCGCGAGCGGATCCGCTTCCTGTGCCGGCCCCAGCTGCTGGTGGTGGACGAGATCGGCTATCTGCCGGTGATCGCCGGCGGCGGCAACCTGTTCTTCCAGCTGGTCAACGCCCGTTACGAGCGCGGCGCCATGATCCTGACCTCCAACCGCGGCTTCTCGGAGTGGAGCGAGGTGTTCGGCGACACCGTGGTTGCCACGGCGTTGCTGGACCGGTTGCTGCACCACGCCGTCGTCGTGCGGATCGAAGGCGCCAGTTACCGGCTGCGTCGGCATGCTGATCTGATCCCCGACCCCTTCACCGCCCGCCCGGCGGTTCAGCCCGCTGCCGCTGCTCCTCGGCGCCGCGGCCGGCCACCCAAACATCGCCCGACAGAAGTCGCCGCCAACCCGTGAACCGCCGGATTAACTGGGGAATTTTCGTCCAGCCGTTTTGAGGAAGCCCCGTTCAGCATTGACACCGGTGCCGGATGCGGCCGGTCGCAGCCGGCCGCACCGGCGCTCACCAGCAGGTGCGCCCGCCGTCGACCGAGACGGTGGCGCCTGTCATGTAGGATGAGGCGTCCGAGATCAGGAAGGCCACGGCGGCCTTGTATTCGTCGGGCTCGGCCATGCGCCCCAAGGGGATGCGTTCGGCGAGCCGTGCCACGAAGGCGGGGTCCTGGCCGTTGGATACGCCTCCGGGCAGCAGGGCGTTGCAGCGCACACCCCGCTCCGCCCAGTAGGTGGCAAGGTAGCGCGTCAACCCGAGCAGGCCGGCCTTGACCACCGAATAGGTGACCGGCTTGCTGGGCTGCCGGTCGTCCGTGAGGCCAGGCTGACGGTAGAGCCTTTGGTCCGGTCCGATGACGGCCAAGTCCGAAGCGATGTTCAGGATCACGCCGGACCCGGCCTCCGCCATCCGGGAGCCGAAGACGCGCGAGCACAGAAAGGCGCCGGTCAACCCCACCGCGATGTCCTGGTTCCACACCTCCAGCGGCAGGTTTTCCAATCGCGACCAGTGGCCGCCGCCGGCTCCGTCCTCGACCTTGGGATTGTTGGCCGCATTGTTGACCAGTGCGTCGATCCGGCCCGTCCTATCCAGGATGCATGCCAGGGCCGCCTCGACCGCCGGGGGCCGGGTGATGTCGCAGGCAAGCCCGATGGCGCCCGGCAGCCCGGCCGCGGCTGCGGCTGCGGCCTCGCCGTCGAGATCCAGGAGGACGACCGTCGCCCCCAGTTCGGCCGCGGCGGCCGCGTGACGGCGCCCGAGCAGCCCGGCACCACCGGTGACGACGACCGTGCGCCCGGTCATATCGAAGAGTGTCCGGAGACTGCGGTCTTCAGAGGCTGCGTGTTTGTCCGCCATCCACCACCACCATCGATCCTGTCATGAAGCTGGCACGGGCAGAGGCCAGGAACACCACCATGTCGGCGATCTCCTCCGCCCGTGCGAAACGGCCGAGCGGAACCTCGGCATCGATGTATTGCGCGCACCACTCCGGGCGTTCCGCCATCTTGCGCTCCCAACTGCCGCCGGGAGCCAGCACGTTGCCGGGAGCTACGGCGTTCACCCGGACACCCTGCCGGGCAACCTGGCGGGCCAGGGTCTTCGCCGCCATGGCCAGGCCCGCCTTGGCTGCCGAATAAATGACGGGCGCGTTGATCGCCTCGACTCCGGCAATGGAGGCGATGAAGGTCAGGCTGCCGCTTCCCCGCGCGGTCATGCCGGGCAGGACGCGTGACGCCAGCAGCATCGCTCCCACCAGATTGGCGTCGAGCCCCCGGGTCCAGTCGGAGCGGTCCAGCACGACCCCTGCGCGGCTCGTTCCGCTGCCGACGTTGGCGACGACCGCCTCCAGCGGCCCCTGCGCGTCTTCCGCCTGCCGGACGACCCGGTCGATGGCCTCGGCGTCGGTCATGTCGGCAGCGATCGTTGCGATGCGGGCGCCGGGGATTTCGCTTTCCAGTACGGCCTGCGCCGTGGCCAGACCCTCCGTGCCGCGTGCCGTCAGGACGACGCGGGCGCCTTCCTTGAGGAAGGTGCGGGCGACGGCCAACCCGATGCCGCGGCTGGCCCCGGTCACCAGAACGGCTTTGTCCGCCAGATGCAGGTCCATGCCGGCTACGCCTCCGCCGCGGCTTCGGCGAGACGGGTTTCGACGAAGCGCCGGTTCGCACGCGCCCACGCCACTTCGTCCCCGGCCTCGCCGCGCGCAGCCTGCAGGATGTAGTGCCGGTCATATCCGGCGGCGCGGAACCCGCGAAAGCAGGTCGGGAAGTCGGCGGACCCGGTTCCGAGCGGGACGGTACCGCCGCCGTGAAGCCGGTCCTTCACATGGATGCTGCCCAGCCAGGGAGCCAGGGCCCGGAGTTCCTCCGCCGGTTCGTAACCGAGGGAGGCGCTGTTCCCGATGTCGTAATTGGCCCGCACCATCGGATGCCCGATGCGCTCAAGCAGGCCGGCGAAGGCTGCGGGCGGCAGGTCGGTCTCCAGGTGCAGTTCAATGCCCGCATCGGCGGCGGCCGGGGCAGCCGTGGTCAGAGCGGCGGCGGCGCCCGCGACCTCCTTCGGGGTTGCCAGCCGCGAGGAGTCGACGAAGGGCAGCACGATGTGGCGGGCACCGACCATACGCGCCCGTCCGATCAGCCCTGTCAGGTGGGCAAGCGCGTCCTTATCCACCGTTCCGTCCGGGGCGACGAGGCGGCGGACCATGTAGTAGTCGGCACAGATCGAACGGACCGTCACCCCGGTTTCTTTCACGCAGCGGCGGATCGCCATGATCCCGGCCTCGCTGCCGAGCGGGTTGGCGTGCTCGTTCGGCACTTCGTAGATCCACTCGATGCAGTCGAGCCCGGCATCTGCGGCGAGCGGAAACTCCCGCTCCCACTGCCCGGCCGGGAAGGCCTGGAAACGGCCCTCGAAGGGCGGCAGCATCCGCCCCTGCATGATCCCGATGACCGCACGACCGCCTGGCGCCTCGTCCGTCGTCATGTCGTCTGTCGTCATGTCAGTCCTTTGGCGGTCCAGCCGCCGTCGACAAAGAGATCCTGTCCGGTTACGTAGGCCGATGCCTCCGATGCGAGGAACACGGCGGCCCCCTGCAGATCGGCCGGCTCCCCCCAGCGGGGGAGGATCATGTGACGCAACCGCTGCGCGTGCAGAGCCGGGTCCGAATAGCTGGCCTCGGTCATCGCCGTCCGGACATAGCCGGGAGCCAGATTGTTGACCCGGATTCCGCGGGGGCCGAGATCGACCGCCAGGGCCCGGGTCAACTGCCGCAAACCGCCCTTGGCTGCCACGTAGCCCGGGTTTCCGGGGAAGCCGAGCACGCTGTTGATGCTGGTCACGTTGATGATCGAGCCCCCCTGATCCATCTGCTCGGCCGCGGCGAGGCAGCAGGCGTAAGGGGCGCGCAGGTTGGCATTCAGCGTAGCGTCGAAGGCGGCAAGGCGCCCCGTGGCGTCCGGAGCCGGCTTCAGCGAGATGGCGGCGGCGTTGACCAGGATGTCGAACCGGCCGAACCGCCCGGCCATCTCCTTGCACAAGGCCGCTACCGCATCGGCATCGGTGACGTCGAGGCTTCGATACAGGAACGCGGTCTCCGGCAGGTCGCTGGCCGGTGTCCGCCCGACGCCGACAACCGTGGCGCCCGCGTCAGCCAATCCTTCCGCGATGGCCCGGCCGATACCGCGCGATGCGCCGGTGACCAGCGCCACCCGGCCGTCCAGCGCGAACAGCTTCGCCATGCGCCCGCGCGTCGGCAGGTCCGGCTTTTCCCCGGCGGGAACGGTCATGGTCCGCGGCCCTCTCTCAGGAATAGCAGAAGAAGATGGCGCGCTGCCCCATCTTGTAGGCCTTGTAGACATAGACCAGCCGGACCACGCGGAAATGCCGCTGCAGCACCTGGGCGACGTATTCCGGGCCTCCCGGCATCAGGCGGTAATAGACCGGGGTTTCGAAGCAGAAGCTCGTGGTGATTGATGCCATGCGGGCGAAGAAGGCATCGAGCTCCGGCTGGGTGTAGCCGGGGAAGACCGTATGGATCACCGACAGTAGGAGCACGAGGTCGTAGGGTTTGCTGACGCCGGCGACGAAGTCGAGGAGGTCGGCGCGCAGGAACTCGACATTGTCGAAGCGGAAGAAGCGCTCGTTGAGCGTCCTGGCGAAGCCGTGCTCTTCCTCCAGAAGCTCCACGCCGGTCACTTCGGCGGCGCCATGGATGGCCGCCTGGAATGGGAAGAATCCAAGATTCGATCCCAGTTCCAGGACCCGCTTGCCGGTGACGCCCTGTAGCGGCACGAATGGCAGCTTGCGGTAGGAATCATATTCCAGCCCGTCGGAGGAGTAGCCTGGGATCTCGTAGCCGCTGCGGAACCGGAAGCCCTGGTAGGTCGGCGGTCCCGAAGGCTTGATGCCGTTGGCGACGCAGTGGCGGTTGATCCGGTCGACGAACGCGTCCACGTAGCTTTTCAGGGCCGGCCGGTCGAAGCCCGTGTCGTCGAACGCGTAACGCTCGGGCAGGTGACGGAACTCCTGGCAATCGACGACGCGCCCGCCGACCATGTTGGTCAGCTTCGTCCAGTCGTCGATGGGCACAAGCTGCAGCCGTGCGAACTCCTTCACGCACTCCTCGATGTGCGGGAAGTTGACGCTGCAGTTGCTGGAGTAGAAGCGAGGTCCTTCCTGGCAATTTTCCATGACCAGCGCCACGGCGGGCATGGAGGCCGCGCCGGCCTCGTCCGCAGGGACGCCCTGGGGCGGCGTGTACTCGATATCAACGTCGAACACGTCGTAAAGCCTGGGCAATGCCGGGGACTCCACGCCGCGCAGCCTGTCTAGCACGTCGTGGTTCACCTTGCCCTCGCCGAAGACGAGCTTGAGGCCACGGGCGGGCTCGAAAGGAATCCAGATCGCCGAGTCCCCCTTGAAGCAGGGAAAGCGCCCGGCAATCCGCCAAGTCCCGGTGTCCAGCCGCAGGTCGATGATGCCCACCGTACCTTCCAGGACTGCCGCCTGATAGGCGCTGGAGGCCATGTACTCGGCCACGCTGCACGTCCGGTCTTTGAAATTTATAAAGTATTGACACGAAGAACGTGCGGTCTGCATGGCGATTTCCTGTTGGTTCTGCAAGAAAAGGCAAGAACTCTTCAAGTTGTTACGCTAACAAGGGCGGAACTCATGTGTCAAGGCGACAGGCTTCTTCAGACCAATCCCCGGTGGCGCAACTCGGTCAAGGCGGCGGCGATGGCGCGGGCGTCCCAGATGCCGGCATGGCGATGGGGCGGTCCGGCTATCCCGAGAAGGTCGGGAAGCAAGGCGCTTACCACCAGGGAGGCCTCGCAACCGAGGACGCGGGCGAGCAGCGGCCGCAGATTCACCGTCCGCCGAAGGACGGGGGGCTCGGGAATGCCGGCAAGGGCGCAGTTCTCGCGCAGGATCAGGCCGTCGTAACCGTTCATAACCACAGGCGCCCCGTCCGCGCAAAAGGCGGCAAAGCGATGCATGGCTTTGGAAAATGGGATGGCCTCCGCCGCAAGGCGGTCATTGGTGATGCCGGTAAGGCGCGTGATGTAGGGCGACAGGACCGGGTTGCGCACCGGCAGAACCAACGTGTCGAAGGCATCGGTCTCGCGGAAGCCGGCCCCGGCATCGACACGGACCGCACCGATGTTGATGACCTCCCGCCATTCCCAGGGCTCGCTCCAGCCCCGGGCATGGGACCCTTCCCAGGCCGTCCACTCGAGATCCACGATCACCAGCGGCCCGGTTGCCGGCAGCGCATCCGCGACGGGATCGGGAGGCAGGTCGAGCGTCGGCACCGGCGATCAGCCTCCAAGCCCGGCGTGATGCTTCAATGCGGCCAGATCGTCGGTTCCTTCCCGCACCAGCCGGACGAAATTCTCCTTGTAGAAGCGCAGCAGTTCGGCGGTCAGCCGGTCATGTCGGCTCAGTGTGCGGAGCTGTGCGTCGAGGTCGAACTCATAGTCGTTGAAGTAGGATTCCTCGGCGGCCTTTTCCTGCTGCTTGGTTCCGGAGAAGGGGGAATAGAAGGCGACGGTGATGTTGTCGGGATCAAGGCGCCGGTTGAACGCGATCGTCTCCAGGATCGAGTCCTCGTCCTGCCCCGGCAGACCGATGATGTTGTAGGCGGTCCGCCGGATCCCGTGCCGGCGCAGCAGGTCGAAGGCCGCGACGATGCGGTCCTGGTCGGTGAAGCGGTTCAGGCTGCCCTCCCGGAAGGACTGGGTCGCCAACTCCACCCCCATGCCCACTCCGTCCACGCGCAACCGCTTCAGGAGTGCGGCCGAGGATGGATTGATGCCTTCCGGCCTGGTTTCGATATACAGGCAAACCGGCAGGCAGGCCGCATCCATCAGGTCGGCCAGCCTTGCCAGGACCGGGCGGTCGATGGTCAGGAAGTTGGTGTCCTGGCAACGGAACAACGTGATGCCGTAGCGCTCGTGCAGGTCGGTGATTTCCTGGGCGATCCGTTCCGCGCTCTTGCAGCGCAGGTATCCTTTCCCGGTCAGGGCGCCGCGCGGGGTGGTCCGTTCGAACCCGTAATAACGCTGGATGACGGTTTCGACGCAGTAGGTACAGGAATAGAGGCAACCGCGCGACATCTCGTAATCGACGGCGCGGACGACGGCGCCATTGTAAGGCCGCAGGAAGACCTGATCGTCGAACAACGAGTAGTCGTAGGAAGGGATGGCATCGAGATCGGCGATGATCGGCTGGCGGGGATGGACGACCGCCTCCCCGTCGGGACTCCGGCGGATCAGTCCCGGGATCGTCGCCGGAGAGGCTCCGGCCGCGACGCAATCGACCAGATCGGCCAGCACGAACTCCGATTCTCCGGCAATCAGCAGGTCTACAGCCGGGAAGCGGTGGAGCGCGGCCTGCGGCTCGGCAGTCGGCTGGAGCCCGCCTGCGACCTTCAGTGCCCGCGTCCGCCGCTCCTGCATCAGGGTGCAGCCGTGCTGGATATTGACGTATTCACCCTCGCCGTGGATATGGGACGACAGGGCTGACCAGAACACGACATCCGGGTCGAAGGCGTCGAGCGTCCGCTGGACCGCTTCGAAGACATCTTCGCCGCAGACCGTGACGGAGCCGTCATAGCCGGTCGGGCGGTACTGCCGGTTTGCCGTATTGTAGGCGATCTCGTTCTGCGCCCAGTTGCGGTAGAAAGTGGCGTCGAACAGCCGGACCTCGTGCCCACGTGCCCGCAGCACGGCCGCATGGCTGGCGATCCAGATGGTGGTGATGCCGCGGCCCCAGCGGTTGGGATTGACGAGAAGGACCTTTGCCATGCGTCAGTCCAGCCGGTTCAACAGGACGCGATCGGCTTCGTCGATCTCTTGCTCGACGTCGATGTCGATCGACTGGTCCTGGATCATGAAGGGCAGGACGACGGAGCCGGTGACCGATCCCAGTTCGAACACCGTGCGAGGTCGCGTGATGTCGATGTAGCCATCATGGTGCCATGCCTGCGGCAGAAGCTGGCGTGGCAGGTTGTACGATTCCCTCCGGCCTTCCAGGGTGACGACGGGCGTCAGATAGCCGTTCTCCTGGAGCCGCCACATCTTATAGGGCGAGAAGCTGGCGGGTGACACCGAACGCAGCGAGTCCGCTTCGGGATGGGCGGCGAACAGTCCGATCGCGGCATCGATGACCGCGGGGTGACGGTCCGGAGTCGTCGGGCGCAGCAGCACCACCTGCTCCGGTTCGTATCCCTCCTCCTTGCGAAGCCACTCCAGCGCATGCCGATGGAAGTCGTAGTCGACCGAGACGTCGCCGGAAATCTCCGCGGGACGACGGAAAGGCACTTCGGCTCCCCAGGCGCGGGCGATCTCGGCGATCTCGTCGTCATCGGTCGAGACGATGACGCGCGTGACGCGGGTGGCCTTGAGCGCATCCTCGATCGACCAGGCGATCAGGGGCTTGCCGCCGACGATCCGCACGTTCTTGCGCGGCACCGACTTGGAACCGCCGCGAGCCGGGATCAGCGCCATGGCTTCGATGCGGGGGCCGGATGCTGGTTCTGTCATGGGGGGTTCCGTCATGGCCTTCCCGGCGCAGGGGCTACCCGGCTCGGGCCGTTCCCGTCCCGGTGGTCTTAATCCCGTTTCAGGACCGAAGGTGACCCGGCCATCCTAAATTTCGCCCATCCTGAATTTCGCTTAGCATGCGTTCCTCGGCAGGCGCAAGGACTCTCGCCGGCCTTCGGGCGGCGACCGGATGGCGTGGAGGGGAGCGGCGGTGCCGCCGCAGCCTCAGAAGGCTGACGTCGGCTGCAGCGCACCGCTCGTGAGCATCGGGATCATCGGCTGCAGCGCCGGCTCGCCGGCGATCGCCTTCCAGTAGAAAGGCAACTGGTAGTCGTAGCAGAGCATCCGGATCATCGACCGGCTGTGCCCCGGCGTCAGGGGGCCGCGTGCGTGGAAGGCGCAGACATTGGCGACGATCAGTGTGTTGCGACGGCCGGTGATGCTCAGCGGGTGGACGTCCAGGGTTCGGCGGGCGGCCTCGTCCAGCGTAACGCGGTTGCGTTCCAGGAAGGCCGGATCGACTTCGTCCAGCCGGCCTTCCTGCTGGAGCGCATACTGCACCGCGAACTCATGCTCGAAGGCGAGGCGTTCCTGCGTCAGGCGATGGGTGCCGGGGGCGAACACAAAGGCGCCGTCTTCGACCGCGCAGTCCTCGACGAGGAAGAACGCCTTCACGCACGGGAAAGGGCGGTCGGCGTGGAGCACGCATTCGACGTCGCGGTCGTCCACCCGGTCCGGCGGCAGCGACAGGTGCTGAAGGTTGACCCGCAGCGCCGGCGGGACAGGCGCCCGCAGGACATGCATGATGAGCCGCCGCGCGACGGGATTCGAGGCAACGGCATCGTGGATGGTCGGCATGCCGCCGTCGCCGTTCGCCCAGTTCCAGGCGGCGTGTCGCCAGTCAACGCCGGTGCCGTGACGGTCGGGTTCGGCGTGGTTGTGCGTCTCGTCGAAGGCGTGGAACTCCCGGCGCACCGCTTCGAAGACCGGCTCGGGAAGAAAGTCGGGGAGAACGACGATGCCGTCCCTGTCCAGGATGGCCTTCAGGTCGGCGAGACTGGTGTCCGCGGCGGCCTCTTCGGGAACCGGAAGTCGGTCGTAAACGGACGAAAGCAGCGAAATGCGGAGGAGTGGCAGCCCGATCCTGTTCATCGTGCTTGAGCCGACGACATGGTCGAACGCTGTTCCGTAAGTCATGCGGCCTCCCTGGGCGATGCTGGTGTCGGGTATCCTGCATGCCACTGTCACGGGCGGGGCAGCTCCATGCGACGTGGCGCCCGTGCCTTGTCCGGGGCTTAGCATGCCCGCCCTTGCCTGACAAGGCGACCGGTCGCCACAGGCCAAGCCCGCGGTTCGGCGTCCTGTCCTGCCGGAGAGCCATTGGGTACGGCTGGAATGCGGTGCTTTCTGTATTGGATCGGAGCCGGGCCGGGGCGATATACTTAGGCTGGGCTTTACCACCGCTTTTTTCGCTAGGGGATTGATCATGCGCTCCAGAATGACCGGCATCGTGATTGTCACGCTGTTGGCCACCGGCCTCGCCGGTTGCCAGACCGGGTCGATGGGAACCAAGGAGGGGTTCGGCACGGTCGGTGGCGCCGTCGCCGGTGGTTTGATCGGCTCGCGCTTCGGCGGCGGCAGCGGCAAGCTGGTGGCCGTGGGGGTGGGTACGTTGCTCGGCGCCTTCCTTGGCCGCGAGGTCGGTGCATCGCTCGACCGGGCGGACGAGCAGTATGCCCGCCAAGCCGAGACCCGTGCATACAGCGCCCCGATCGGTGAGCGCATCACCTGGAACAACCCTCAAACCGGCCACTACGGGACCATCGTTCCGGTGCGTGACGGCTATGCCCAGGGCGGCGCCTATTGCCGGGAGTTCCAGCAAACGATCGTGGTCGGCGGCCGCACCGAGCAGGCGCACGGAACCGCCTGCCGCGAACCCGACGGGTCGTGGAAGATCGTGGGCTGACGGTGCCGGCCGCCGTGGCTGCGGCGGCCGGCTCATCATCGTCCGATATGGACGTCCCTCACCCCACCGCCAGCACCGGCCAGTCGTCCGGCAGCTCGGCGACCTGCGGCGTCGGGACCGGGCCGATGTCGGCGACCATGGCGCCCCAGGACCAGCCGACGCCGAAGCCGGCCATCAGCACCTTGCGCCGGCCGCCGGCCAGGCTGTCGCCCAGGCTGCTGCACAGCGCCAGCGGGATCGAGGCGGAGCTGGTGTTGCCGTAGCGCTCCATGTCGATGACGAATTTCCCGGCCGGGATCTGCACGCGCTTGCGCAGATGCTCCAGCATGAAGCGGTTGGCCTGGTGCAGGACGAACCAGTCGATGCCCTCGACCGTCGTGCCGGCATGCTCCATCGCCTCGCGCAGCAGCGGCGGCACGGCGCGCAGCGTGAAGGAGAAGACCTCCGCCCCGTTCAGCGTCAGCCGGGCGTCGCGCTCCAGCCGCGCCTCGTCCTCGGCGCTGCGGGGGGGCTCGCCGCAGGAGACGGCGGGCGGGATCAGGCAGTCGCGCTTGCCGCCGGCCTTCACGAAGATGTGCGGCGCGCCGCTGCCGTCGGTGCCGATCACCAGCGGAATGGGCGGAGCCCCGGCGTCGACCTCCAGCGCCGTGGCGGAGCCGGCGTCGCCGAACAGCGGCAGGGTGGCGCGGTCCTCCGGATGCAGGTAGCGGCTGGAATTGTCGCCGCACAGCACCAGCGCCCGCGTCGCGCTCGACCCGCCGAGCAGCCGGGCGGCGATCCACAGGCCGTAGACATAGCCCGAGCAGCCGAGCGGCACGTCGAAGGCCGCCGTGCTGGTCGGCAGCCCCAGCCGCTTCTGGATGATGCAGGCGGTGGAGGGCAGGACGTAGTCGGCGTCCTGCGAGACGAAGACCAGCACCTCGACCGTCGACGGATCCCAGTCGAGCTGCGCCAGCAGCCCCTCCGCCGCGGCGACGCACAGGTCCGACGCGCAGTAGGGCCGCGGCAGGATTCGGCGCTCCTGCACGCCGATGGTGGCGGCGAGCTTCTTCGCCTCCTCCCGGGTGAAGAGGCCGGGATCCTCGACGAAGGAATGGCGCTGCCGCGGCACCACCGCGCGCAGGCCGGCGATCCGGACACCGTCGATGGTCGCTTTCATGGGCTCGGTTCCTTCGTCTCTGGTCCTTGAGGGAATCCCGTGTGGCGGACTCCGGCAGCCACCCTACGGCAAAATGCCCTAACGACAGGCAAATTTCGCAGCGTCTATGACCATGGCTGCCGGGCGGCCTGTGCTATGGTCGGCCGGACCCCGCGACAACCGGATTCCACCACCGCCATGACCATCCCGACCCCCTCCTACAACCCCATGGACCTGACCGGCCGCCGCATCCTGGTGACCGGGGCGTCGGCCGGAATCGGCCGGGCGACGGCGGTGGTGCTGGCCAGGCTGGGGGCGCGGCTGCTGCTGAACGGCCGCGACGCCGGCCGGCTGGAGGAGACCGCCGGGCGGCTGGAGGGGCAGGGCCATGCGGTCGCCCCCTTCGACCTGTCGGATCTGGAGGCGGTGCCCGGCTGGGTGAAGCAGCAGGCGGCGGACGGCCCCTTCGACGGCATCGCGCACTGCGCCGGCATCCAGACGCTGCGGCCGATCCGCATCTTCTCGGCCGGCTTCTTCGACGAGGTGATGCACGCCAACCTGGGCAGCGCCCTCGCGCTCGCCCGCGGGCTGCGGCAGAAGGGATGCCATGCCGAGCGGGCGGCGATGGTGCTGATCTCCTCCACCGCCGCGACGGCGGCCTCGCCCGGCAACGTCGTCTATGCCGCCAGCAAGGGCGGCATCATCGCCGCCACCAAGGGGCTGGCGGTGGAGCTGCTGAGCGACGGCATCCGCGTCAACTGCGTCGTCCCCTCCATCGTCGAGACCGAACTGATCGAGCGCGGCAAGCAGAAGCTGACCGGGGAGCAGTACGAGCATCTGCGCCGGCTGCAGCCCATGGGCTTCGGCCATCCCGACGACATCGCCCACATGATCGCCTACCTGCTGGCCGACACCAGCCGCTGGATGACCGGCTCCATCGTCACCGTGGACGGCGGCCGCACGGCATGAGCAGCCTCAGCTTCATCGTGCCGACGGAGGAGCATGCGCAGCTCATTCTCGACTGGCGCACGCGGCCCGACATCGCCAGCCAGATGCTGACCGAGGTGCCCTACGACGTCGAGCGGCAGAAGGCCTGGCTGCGCCGCTGCGCCGGGCGCACCGACTATGTCCACCGGCTGCTGTGCGTCGACGGGGTGCCGGTCGGCCATGTCTCCATCACCGTGACCGAGCCCGCCTGGAAGATCGCCACCATCGGCGTGCTGACCGGCGAGCGGGCGGGGCGCATGGGGGCCGCCCCGCTGAACTTCGCCTACATGCTGAACCACGTCTTCTTCACCATGGGGCTGCGCAAGGTGGTGAACCACATCCTGGGCACCAACAGCCCCCGCCTGCTGAAGGGCCAGCCCATGCTGGGCTACCGCCCGGTCGGCGTGCTGTCGCGCCAGGTGGTGAAGGATGGGCGGGAGATCGACCTGCACATCTTCGAAATGCTGGCCGAGGACTGGCGTACCGTGCGCGGCCGCTTCGCCATCTACGAAGACATGGACGGGCGGCGCTGGGAGTGAAGAGTGATGGTTTGCAGGATGCGGACTGAGCCTGTGACCAACATTGGAATGAATGGGAAAGATTGTCGCAGGGACGGGCAAAATTCGCTGGGAACTGCTTCTGGTTTTGCTCTTTTTGATCGCCTTTCCCTGACGGACCATTCGATTTCCCGCCCGGATCGGTAGAGTTCTGCTGTGACATTCCTGTTAACAAGGGAATATTGACCGCTTTTTATCACGGGAAACCAGTATATTAACTAAAATTTAACCATAACCCGCAAGATCCAGTTAACCAAATGGACGTCCCTTTGTCGTGGCCGGTGCATGAGCCGGCGAGGAAAACGAGAAGGGGCAGTCCTATGGCTTCGACCACATCCGGCCTGATCGACGTGAAGTTCGCCATCAATGCCTGGGGGGCCGCTGCAGGAGGAGTATGGCCTCGGTTCGTCCTGCGGCTCGACGGTCAGGAAATCGGCCAGGCCAGCGTGAATTCGGCCACGCCGGGCCGTTACGAGTTCACCGCCAAGGTTGCCGCCGACCAGGCGCACCGGCTGCAGCTCCATTACGACAACGACGCGCTGATCAACGGCATGGACCGCAACCTGTTCGTCCGGTCCTTCGAGATCAACGGCATGGACATCCCGGTCACCCACGGCTCCGTCCGCTACGACCGCGGCGCCCTGGACGGGCGCGACGTCACCGCCGGGCAGGAAGGGCTCTATTGGGGCGGGGCGCTGAACGTCGACCTGCCGGCCTCGCACTTCCCCACGCCGGCCGTTCCGGCCGAGACGGCCCCGGTCGACGACACCTACGCCCTGACGGTCACCGCCTGGCGCAACGGCAGCCACTGGGTGCCCCCGCTGTTCAAGCTGCTGGTGGACGACAAGCTGGTCGCGCAGGTGGACGTCAAGGCGACCAGCCCGACCGACTACAAGTTCACGATC
Source organism: Azospirillum thermophilum (assembly GCF_003130795.1). Classification (NCBI taxonomy): domain Bacteria; kingdom Pseudomonadati; phylum Pseudomonadota; class Alphaproteobacteria; order Rhodospirillales; family Azospirillaceae; genus Azospirillum; species Azospirillum thermophilum. The sequence goes on along the minus strand of NZ_CP029359.1, from coordinate 103,696 downwards.
AAGGGCGACCCGAACGAGCCGCACAAGATCCAGATCATCTATCCCAACGACGCCCCCGGCCGCGACCTGTTCGTCAAGGGCATCAAGGTCGACGGGCAGTTCGTCGCCTCGACCAGCCAGTACGCCTCCTACGACAAGGGACCCGTCGACTCGCAGTATGTCGTTCCGGGCCAGGAAGGGCTGTTCTGGGGCGGGGCGCTGACCTTCGGCCTGCCCGAGAGCTATTTCAACGGCCCGGCCCCCGTCGTGCAGAAGCCGTCGGACGACAACACCCCGACCAAGATGATCGATCTGGCGGTGAAGGCCTCCGGCACCTCCTACAACGGCATTCCGGCCCACTTCAAGCTGATGGTCGACGGGCATCTGGTCGGCGAGGCCAACGCCACCGCCGCCACCCAGACCTACAGCTTCAAGGCGGCGGTCGACCCGACCAAAGCCCACCATATCCAGGTCGTCTACGACAACGACGCCTACAGCAGCACCCAGGACCGCAACCTCTACGTCGACTCCCTGACGGTGAATGGCCGCACCATCGCCTCGACCGCGACGGGCGTCGTCTATGACAAGGGGGCGCTCGACGGCAAGGACGTGGTCGCCGGGACGCGCGCCCTGCTGTCCAACGGCGCCCTCGACTTCAGCGTGCCGGCCAGCACCTTCACCAGCACGGTGGCGAGCAAGCCGCCGGCCGCCGCGGCCTTCTACGTCGCCACCAACGGCAAGGACAGCTGGTCGGGCAAGCTCGCCGCCCCCAACGCCGACGGCACCGACGGCCCCTTCGCCAGCCTGGAGAAGGCGCAGGCCGCCATGCGGGCCAGCAGCATCGACACCACCTACGTCCGCGGCGGCACCTATCACCTGACCAAGACGCTGGAGCTGACGGCGCAGGACAACGGCCACAGCTTCAAGGCCTACAACGGCGAGAAGGCGACGCTGAGCGGCGGCCAGGTGGTCAAGGGCTTCACCAGCGAGGGCAACGGCGTCTATTCGGCCAAGCTCGCCACCGCGACCGACCTCGACCTCAGCATCGGCGGCGTGCGCCAGCGTCTGGCCGAGAAGGGCAACTGGAGCCATGACGACGTGACGGCCGGCTGGTACTTCGCCGATGCCGCCGCCGAAGGTCCCCGCGGCTCCTCCCTGCGCTACCACGGCACCGAGATCGCCCGCAGCGACATCGCCCCCGGCACCAGGATCCAGATCATGGATTTCGAGCGGCTGGAGGACGCCATCGTCGAGGTCGCCTCCATCAACACGGCGACCCGCACCCTCACCTTCAAGAGCTCGGCCGGCTTCGAGATCCACAACGGCGCCACCTTCCGCCTGCTCGACAACCCGGGCCACGTCAACAAGGCCGGCGAGTTCGCCTGGCGGGAGTCCGACGGCAAGCTGGTCTTCAAGCCGGAGCATCCCACCAGCTTCCAGCAGGAGGGGGTCGAGGTCGCGCGGCTCGGCACGCTGGTCCGCCTGACCGAGGCCAAGGGCGTCACGCTCGAGGGGCTGACCTTCACCAACACGCTGGCTACCGGCGAGGCGCTGGTGCTGAGCAAGGCGTCCGGAAACCACATCAGCAACAACGACTTCCTCAACGTCGGCACCGGCATCGCGCTGAAGAACGGGTCGTCCAACAACCTGGTCTTCGGCAACGACATGGAGCATCTCGCCCGCCACGGCGTGAACATGACGGGCGGCAGCAACGGCAACCGCATCAGCGGCAACGACATCTCCCACATCGGCGAGATCTACAAGCACGTCGCCGGCGTGATGGGAGCCGGCGTCAGCAACAACGTCATCTCGCACAACGACATCTCGGACAGCGCGCGCTACGGCATCTCGCTGAAGAACTGGAGCGACACGACGCTCAACTACAACAACGTGATCGAGTACAACCGGGTCACCGACACCGTCCGCGAGACCGCCGACGCCGGCGCCATCGAGACGCTGGGGCGCTCCAGCGTCAACACCGGCACCATCATCCGCGGCAATTACATCGAAGGGGCGCACGGCCTCGCCACCAGCACGTCCGGCCAGTGGGTGCACGACCAGAAGGGCTTCGGCATCTATCTCGACGACATGTCCGGCGGCACCACCGTGGCGCAGAACTTCATCAAGGAGACCGGCTGGAACAGCGTCTTCATCCACGGCGGCGACAACAACGTGGTGAAGGGCAATTTCGCCGTCCTGGCCAGCAACCAGGAGGACTTCATCCGGGTCGGCAGCGCCAGCCCGACCCACGGGGCGAAGGCGGTGCCCTACAACAACACCATCACCGGCAACCTGGTCTACGGCGAGCTGCCGCTCGACGACTATGTCGAGCTGTGGAGCGCCAACAACCCGGTCATCAACAAGAACTTCGTCGCCAACGCCCCGGCCTACGGCAGCGGCGACGTGCTGGGCAACCCGCTGTTCACCAACCGTCTGGCCGGCGACTACAGCCTGCAGGCGGGCTCCAAGGCGCTCGCCATGGGCATCTCGGACCTGGAGTGGGAGTTCATGGGCAACCATGTCGCCGGCCAGGGCGAGCTGGCGCCCGATCATCTCTTCTGATCGGGCCCTTCCGGGCTTGTCCCGGTCGGCGGAACGCAGGACGGCGCGGTCCGGCATGAGCCGGGCAGCGCCGTTTCCCTGTCCGGGCCGGTCTCTCCCGGTCCGGCCCGGTCCGCGGGGCCTCAATCGTCCTGCGGGCGCCAGCCCTCCGGCCCGATGCGCTTCCACGGGATCGGACGGAAGCCGACCGCGGCGGCGGGGGAACCGGCGCGCAGGGCGAAGTTGCCGGCGCGCGGATCGACGAACTGCGGGTCGGCGGCCAGCGAGTTGGCCTCCGGCCGGTCGCCGCCCGGCGGCGGGTCGGACGGCGGGCGGTAGCGCGGCGCGTTGCTGAGGACGTTGTAGTCGACGACCGGCGAGCCGCCGCTGATGTTGTCCCAGTAGCGCTCGACGGGGACCCTCGCCTCGATCACGTTGCGCAGGATGCGGTTGTTCTGCAGCCGGCCGGCCTCCTTGGCCTGGGGCACCCATTCCAGCCGTACGAAGCGGTCGTTCGGCCGGGTCAGCACCGCGACGTTGTTCTCCACCACATTGTCGTCGCCGCCGTGGATGAAGACGCCCGCCATGCCGGTGTCCATCAGGAAGTTGCCCTCCACCCGCACGCCGTTGGTCAGGTCGTCGAGATAGATGCCGAAGCCCTTGTAGCGCTTCAGCCAGCGGCCCGAGGCGTCGACCGCCAGCCCGCCGGTGCGGCGGATGTCGTTGAAGCGGATGACGGTGCGGGTGTCGACGTCGCTGCGGCCGAGCGTCTCGATGGCGCCGGCGTCGGCGGTCACCCGCGCGGTGTCGGTGATGCGGTTGTACTCGATCACGTTGTCGGTGGAGATGGTGTCGCGGTTCCAGTTCTTGATCGAGATGCCGTAGCGCGCGGCGCCGGCGATCTCGTTGTTGGCGATCAGGGTGCGGCTGGCCGCCGACGCCATGATGCCGCCGCCGAAGAAGGTCACCTCGCCGACGTTGCGGATGGTGTTGGCGACGATGCGGTTGTCGTTGCTGCCGCCGGTCATCTCGATGCCGGTGCGGCCCAGATCCTCCATCAGGTTCCGTTCCAGCCGGTTGCCCGACGAGCCGTCGAGCGAGATGGCCGTGCCGACCCCGGCGAACCGGTTGGCCTGGAAGCGGTGGCCGCCGCCGCCCTTCACCACCACCGCCTTGCCGTCGTAGGGCACGTCGCGGAAGTCCAGCCCGCGCACGCTGACCGACCGCGCCCCTTCCAGGCGCAGCAGCGTGCCGAGCCGGGCGACCACCACGCTGCCCGGCGTCCTGCCGGCCGGCCGCAGCAGGAGGCGCCCACCGTTCGGGCCGCTCCCCGGATCCCAGGCGAACTGGCCGGGACGGCGCAGATCCTCCGGCCGGCCGAGCACCCGGTAGGTCGTGCCGTCGCGCAGCGGGTACCAGGCGTCGCGGTCGAGTTCCACCTCCCGGCTCGCCGGGTCGAGGGCGGCGATGCGGCGGATGTCGTCGGCCATCCGTTCGCGGTCGAGCACCTGGATGCGCACGCCGGGGGAACGGTCGGAGGGGCGCAGGTCGGCGCCGTCGAAGCGGAAGCGCCGCTTGTGGGGGCCGGCCGCCGCGGGGCCTCCATGGAACCAGTCGGCGAGCTCGGGGTCGCCGGCGTTGCGGTTCTCGGCGGTGGCCGGCCGCAGCCGGCGCCCGTCGGCGAAGAGATCGAGCCCCGGATCCCGCGCCATCGGGGCGGAGACCAGGCCCTTGCCCGCCGGGGAAAGCGGGCCGACCGGCTCGCCGCCGCTCAGCACCGCGCTTTCCCCCTGCGCGGCGGCGAGCAGCAGCCCGTCGTCCTGCGGTCCCAGCACCAGCGTCCGGTCGAGCCGGTAGGTGCCGCGCCGCAGGTAGATCGCCTTGACGCCGCCCGCCCGCGAGGCCTCCACGGCCCGGCCCAGCGTGGCGAAGGGGCCGTCCCGGCCGTCCGGGCTGGGGCGGGACAGCCGCCCCGACCAGCCGTCGTTCCCGTCGGCCGCGACGTAGAGGGCACGCTCCTGCGCCGCCGCCGGTCCGGCGGTCAGGCAGAGGGCGGCCAGCAGGAGGAGAACGCTCCGGGCCGGCGGGAGCCGGACGGGCCGCACCCCCGTCCCATGCATCTGTGCGGACGCCATGAGATGTCCTTCCAAGGCTGTGGGGGAGGGCGGCGGGGACGCCGGCCCTTCCGACGGCGATCAAGTCGACGGTCCGCCGCCGCGCCGCAATAGCCTGGAGGGATCATCGCCGGGGCCTGATGGGTACTCCCGGCGCGCCGCGCCGTCCGCTTCAGCCCTTCATCCGGCGGATGGTGCCCGTGGTGCTCTGTCCTTCGACGAGCTCCGCCAGCACCACCTTGCCGCCGTAGCTCTGCACGAAGTCGGCGCCGACCACCGTGGCGATGGTGTAGTCCGCCCCCTTCACCAGCACGTCCGGCCGCAGCGCGCGGATCAGCGCCTCCGGCGTGTCCTCGCCGAAGATCACCACCAGGTCGACGCAGGCGAGCGAGGCCAGCACGGTGGCGCGCGCCGTCTCGGTCTGGACCGGCCGCGTCTCGCCCTTCAGCCGCTTCACCGAGGCGTCGCTGTTCAGCCCGACCACCAGCACGTCGCAGGCGGCCCGCGCCTGGTTCAGCAGCGAGATGTGCCCGGGGTGCAGCAGGTCGAAGCAGCCGTTGGTGAAGCCGATGCGCCTGCCCCGCGCCCGCCAGCGGGCGATCCGCTCGGCCGCCACCTCCGGGGTGGCGACCTTCTCTTCGCCATGGCGCCATTCCTGGGCATGCAGGGCGGCCAGCAATTCCGGAACGCGCACCACGGCGGTGCCGACCTTGCCGACCACGATGCCGGCGGCGAGGTTGGCGAGCCGGGCGGCGTCGGCGAGCCCCGCTCCGGCCGCCAGGGCGGCGGTCAGCGTCGCCACCACCGTGTCGCCGGCGCCAGAGACGTCGAACACCTCGCGCGCCTCGGCCGGCAGGTGCACCGCCGTCTCGCGGGTCACCACCGACATGCCCTGCTCGCTGCGGGTGGCGACGATGGCGCCGATGCCGCAGCGCCCGATCAGAGCCCGGCAGGCCGCCTCGACCTGGGCGTCGCTGTCGGCCGGCATCCCCGTCGCCTGCATCAGCTCCTTGCGGTTGGGGGTCACCACGTCCGCCCCGCGGTAGCGGGCATAGTCGCTGCCCTTGGGATCGACGACGACCGGCAGGCCGGCATCCCGCGCCGCCGCGATCAGGCGGGCCACCAGATCCCCGGTCAGCACCCCCTTGCCGTAGTCGGACAGGATGACCGCCCCGGCGCCCGCCATGGCGGCCGTCGCGGCCTCCAGCACGGCGGCTTCGGAGCGGATGGGGGCGACGGTCTCGACATCCGCCCGCAGGAGTTGCTGGCTGCCGGCGATGAAGCGGGTCTTGACGGTGGTCTGGCGCCCCGGCTCGGTCACCAGCCCGCCGCCACCGGCTTCCCCACCACCGGCTTCGTGGTTGTCGGCGGCGCGCGCGAGGATGCCGGCGATCTCCAGCCCGGCCGGGTCGTCGCCGACCACCGAGACGAAGCGGCAGGCGGCCCCCAGCGCGCGCGCGTTGGCCGCCACGTTGCCGGCGCCGCCCAGCATCGTCACCTCGCGCTCGACGCGCAGGATGGGGATGGGCGCCTCGGGGGAGACGCGGTCGACCGCGCCGTAGATGAAGCGGTCCAGCATGACGTCCCCGACGCACAGGACGCGGGCGTGGGACAGGGTGTCGATGTGACGGGCAAGGTCGCGCATGCCCAACCTAGTAGCAACCTTGCCGTCCGCGCACCAGAGCCGAAGGAGACGCAGGCCCGGACCGTCCGGAACGGGGCCGTGACCGGATCGGAGCCGGGGTGGTTATCACAGGCGAGAAATAAAGGGGTATGCAATAACGTCAGGTGGTAACCCCTTTCGGACCGGCCATGACCACCACCGCAGACCGCAGATCGATCGACCTGCCGATCATCGTGAACGCCTGGGGAGTCGCGGCCGGCGGCCGGGCGCCGCATTTCAAGCTGCTGGTCGACGGCGTGGTGATCGGCGACGCCAACGTATGGGCGACCAGCAGTGCCGCCTACGGCTTCCGCACCCAGCTCGATCCCGACGTCGGACACCGGATCACCATCTGGTACGACAATGACGGGGTGGCCGGCGGCGTCGACCGCAACCTGTTCGTCGGCTCGATCGTGGTGGGCGGACAGGAGATCCCCGCCACCGACCTTTCCGCCACCTACGACAAGGGGGTGGTGGACGGCAAGGACGTGGTCCGCGGCCAGAGCGGGCTCTACTGGGGCGGCGCCCTGTCCTTCGGCCTGGGCGAGGAGATGTTCGACGGGCCGGTGGTCCGCCCGCCGCCCCGGGCGGAGGAGGTGATCACCCGCCCGGTCCCCATCACCGTCACGGCGGCCGGCGGCGCAGCGGACGGCGTGGCGCCGCGCTTCACCGTGCTGCTCGACGGGCGGCCGGTCGGCGAGGCGGTGGCGGACGGCGCCGGGGCGAAGAGCTACGGCTTTACCGCCCTGGTCGACCCCTCGCAGGCCCACCGGGTGCAGATCCGGCAGGAGGGCGGTACGGGCGGCCTGCAGGTCGGCGCGGTGACCGTCAACGGCAGGACCGTCTTCGCGGCGGCCGGCGGGCCGCCGCTGCAGGCCGGCGGGCTGGACCTGACGGTGGCCGCCCCGCTGTTCCAGGGCACCGCCTCGGCAGCGGCGGTCCCGGCCGGCGCCGCCTTCTACGTCGCGGCCAACGGCAAGGACAGCTGGTCCGGCCGCCTCGCCGCGCCCAACGCCGACGGCACCGACGGACCCTTCGCCAGCCTGGAGCGGGCGCAGGCGGCGATGCGCGGCAGCGCCGTCAAGACCACCTACGTGCGCGAGGGCACCTACAGCCTGACCCGCACGCTGGAGCTGACCGGCCTCGACAGCGGGGTGCGGATCCTGGGCTATCCCGGCGAGCAGGCGGTGATCAGCGGCGGCCAGCAGGTCACCGGCTTCTCCGCCGACGGGCAGGGGCGCTACTCCGCGCCGCTGGCGGCGGCGCCCGGGCTCGACGTGACGGTCGGGGGGGTGCGCTATTCCCTGGCTTCCAAGGCCGCCCGGGATCCGGCCGATCCCAGGACCGGCTGGTACGTCGCCGACGCGGCGGCGGGCGGCGCCAGCAAGACCGCCCTGCGCTACCGCGAGGGCGACGTCGCCGCGGCCGACCTCGTGCCGGGCAGCCGGCTGCAGGTCTTCGACACCGAGCGGCTGCAGGACGGGATCGTCGAGGTGGCCTCCATCGACACGGCGACCCGGACCATCACCTTCAAGTCGGCCGCCCCGACCACGCTGCGCGACGGCTCCACCTTCCGGCTGCTGGGCAACCCCGCCCATGTCGACCAGCCGGGCGAGTTCGCCTACAGCGCGGCCGACCGCCGGCTGGTGATCCAGGCGGGAGACGGCTTCGACGGGCGCGGCGTGGAGGTCGCGCGGCTCGGCACGCTGGTCCGCCTGGCCGGGGCGACCGGCGTGACGGTGGAGGGGCTGACCTTCGCCAACGCCCTGACCGACGGGGCGGCGCTGGAGCTGGTCGGGGCCGACGGGAACGGCATCGCCGGCAACAGCTTCCTCAACGTCGGCACCGCCATCCGGCTGCGCCAGGGGGCGGACGGGAACCTGCTGTCCGGCAACTACCTGGACCATCTGGGCATCAACGGCATCCTGCTGGAAAGCCGGTCCAACGCCAACCGGGTCATCGGCAACCGCATCCAGCATGTCGGCGAGGTCCGCAAGGGCGGCGCCGGCATCATGGGCTACGGCGTCAACGACAGCGAGATCGCCTACAACGACATCGACCATGCCGCGCGCTATGGCATCTCGCTGAAGAACTGGGACGCGTCGACCGTCAACCTCAACACCCGCATCCTCTACAACCGGGTGCGCCACACCGGCGAGGAGACGGCGGATTCCGGCGCCATCGAGCTGCTGGGCCGCTCCGGCATCGCCACCAACACGCTGATCCAGGGCAACTGGGTGGAGCATGCCGGCGGGCTCGCCACCGATTCCGCGGGCCGCTGGCTGGTCGGGCAGAAGGGATTCGGCGTCTATCTCGACGACATGGCGAGCGGCGTGACCGTCCGGGACAACTTCTTCCGCGACACCGCCTGGGCCAGCGTGATGATCCACGGCGGGCACGACAACCTCGTCACCAACAACCTCGGCATCCTGGCGAGCAACGACGAGGACTTCCTGCGCATCGAATGGGTGCCGATCGCGGGGGCGGCCGGGACGCCCTACAACAACACCGTCACCGGCAACCTGATCTCCGGCACGTCGCCGCTGGGCAGCTACCTCACCCTGCTGTCGGCCGGCAGCGGCACGGTGGTGGACGGCAACCTCCTCGACCAGATCGCCGGCTACGGGCCGGGCGACCGGACCGTCGATCCCGCCTTCGCCGACGCCTACAACCGCGATTACCGGCTGTTGCCCGGCTCGACCGTCCTGGCCTTCGGCTTCCGTGATCTGGACTGGGCGTCGATGGGGGTGCCCCGGTCGCCGCTCCCGCTGCCCGGCGGCAACAGCGGCAATGGCGGGGGCGGTATTCAGACCCCCACGCCCTCCCTGCCGCCGCCCGTGCCGTCCGGTCCGTCGGGCGGCGATGCGCCACCGCCCGCACCCGCCCTTCCTGTGGATCGGGACATGTGGTTCGAGCGTATCGTGGACGGCGTCCTGGGCAAGGCGGCGGTGCAGGCCTATCGGGGACCCGTCTCCTATCTGGACTGGGCCTATCTGGGCGACGAGCGCGGCGAGGTGGTCGGCGGCTCGTCCGGCAACGACTTCCTGAACCTGCTGGGCGGGAACGACGCGGCGGCCGGCGGTCCCGGCGATGACGTTCTGGATGGCGGATCGGGATCGAACTGGCTGATCGGCGGGGTCGGCAAGGACACGTTCTTCGTCGACGGCCGGAATCCGCAGGTCACCTGGTCCACGCTCGCCGACTACGAGCGTGGGGAGTGGGCGACGCTGTGGGGCTTCCGCCAGGGCGTCTCCCGGATGAGCTGGGTGGAGATGGGCGGCGCCGACGGCTTCAAGGGCGCTACCGTCCATTGCGACATCGACGGCAATGGCTCGGTCGATGCCAGCATCACCTTCTCCGGCATGGCGCGCTCCGCCCTGACCACCACTTTCTCGACCGGCGGCGACAGCCCCTATGTCGCCTTCATCGCGCTGTAGGGCATCCGGCGATCGGGTGGCCGGCGATCAGGCGGCATCTCCCATCGCGGAGCGCCAGACCGCGTGGAACTGCTGGATGCGCTCCTCGTTGAGGCCGAGCAGGGCGGGGCTGTCCGACTGGCCGGCGCCGCGGAAGGCGGATTCCGAAGCCTCCTGGTCCTCGCGCAGCAGAGCGATGTTGAGCTCGCGGGCGGTCGCCTCGATGGCGCGCCGCGCCGCCTCGCCCCCCTTGCCGCCGCCCTCGGGGCCGGGGTCGGCGAGGAACAGCCGGAGCCGCAGCGCGCAGCGGTCGGGGCCCAGCGGATCATAGGTCTGGACGCTCATCACCGTGCCGCGGGTGAAGCCGATCTCCAGGTTGGGGAACAGGTGCAGGTGGTCGTACTCGCGCAAGCGCGGACTCGGCCGGAAGCCCAGCCGTTCCGCCACCCCGTCCCACCAGCGGGCGCTCTTGTCCGAGATCGAGGTGACGCCGCGGGAGTGGGTTCCGCCTTCGTAGTCGCAGCGCCAGTCGCCCTTCACCAGCTTGCGGAAGGTCGCCGGATGGACGGTGTCGGCGTGGTAGACCTCCAGGACGCTCTCCACCCCCATCTTCCAGTTGGCCTGCCAGACGAACTCCCGCTCGTCGAAGGGGCGCAGGAAGATCTCCGAGGCATGGCGCAGCACATCGCCGCAGGGGCCGAGCCAGTCGTCGAGCGGCGGTCCTTCCGCCGCCACCCGGACGAAGACGAAGCGCCCGCAGGCCGCCACCGCCACCGGCGTCAGGGCGCGGGCGCAGCGGGCCTCGCGGTCCAGCCCGAACCAGGCCTCGTTGCCGGGAATGCCGTAGGGCACGCCGTCGCGGTCGAAGGTCCAGCCATGGTAGGAGCAGCGCAGCATGCCGTTGCCGCGCGGGGCGGTCTGGATGATGGCGAAGCGGTGGGTGCAGACGTTGCGGAAGCCGCGCAGCACGCCTTCGAAATTCTGCACCACCACGTCGACCCCGCCCAGCCTGCGGGTCACATAGTCGTTGTGGCGGCACAGCTCGTCGGTGAAGCCGGCGAAGATCCAGCAGCGGCGGAAGATGCGCTCCTCCTCCGCGCGGAACAGGGCCGGATCGTGATAGGCGGCGGGCGGGATGCCGGGGACCGCCTTGCGGGGCTGGAAGTCCGGGGCGTTCGGGTGCGTCTGCATGGCGGCAGGGTAGCGGCGGGCGGGGAGACGGTCCAGGGGCGGCGCCGGAGACGGCGGTGGCTGCGACCGCGTGCCGCCTACCGGAGCGCCAGCACGCTCGCCTCGATCCCGCGCAGGCCGGCGCCGTCGCAGATGTAGTAGGCGACCAGCACCCGGCCGTCGGGCAGCGGCGTCGCCCAGGGATAGCCGAGGTCGGGGGCCGGCCCATCCGCGCGCAGGACGATCTCCTCCGCCGTGTCGAAGGCCGCCATATCGAAGGCCGTCATGCCGGGAGCCCGGCCGTCCGGATCGCAGAGGCGGCCGCGGATGCCGTAGGGGGCGTGGCGGTAGCCGCCGCACAGCAGGACCCGCCCGTCGGGCAGCGGGCAGGCGTCGTAGGGATGGCCGACCATGTCGCGGACCTCCCAGCCCTCCCAGCTGTGGCCGAGGTCGTGGGACCGGGAGGTCGCCAGATGGTCGCCCAGCCCGGTGGTGCGGTGGAAGGCGAGAAGCGCGCCTCCAGGCGTCAGATGCAGGGCCGTCTCGCAGAAGCCGGCCTTGCCCCGGGGGTCGAAGGCGATGAGCGAGCGGTATTGCCAGCTCTCCCCCCGGTCGGTCGAGGCGTAGAGGTGGCTGGCGTAGCTGCCGGTCTGCGGGTGATGGGTGTAGCTGGTCTGCAGCAGGGTGCCGTCCGGCGCCTCCACCGCGCGGCCACGCACGGCGCCGGCATGCATGGGGCGCCGGCCGGGCAGGATGTCGGGATGGCCCGGCAGGGGCGGCAGGAAGCGGTGGGGCGACCAGCTCCGCCCGCCGTCGTCGCTGTAGCGGGTGTAGCCGCCCCAGAAGAGATAGAGGTCGCCGGTCTTCAGCGGGCTGCCCGCCAGCCCGAGCCCGAGCTCCCGCAGGGCCTGCCCGTCCTCCGCCGGGACGGGATACCAGCAGAAGCCGGCCAGCAGGATGCGCCCATCGCGCAGGACCAGCAGGCTGGCGTCCTGGTCGGCCGCCTGCGGGTCGGGCGGCAGGGCGAGCGGCTCCTCCTCCCGCGGGGCGCCGTCGGGACCGAGCGTCAGCAGCACCGTCTGCGAGCGGGAATCGAGGTGGTCGATGTGGTTGAAGCCGGCCGTGCTGCGGCTCCAGCCGGCGCCGCGCAGCCAGCGGTGGTCGCGCGCCCGGCGGAAGGCCACCAGCACCGTCCCGTCCGCCCGCGTCGCCGCCGACGGGAAGGAGGCATAGAATTGCGGGTCCCGGTACAGGACCCGGTGCTCGATCCGCGAACGCCCCATCGTCGATCCGTCTCCCGTTCCGTCCGTTGCCGGGCCTTCCCCGCCGGGCCGCGCCGCGACCTTCTGCCCCAGATCCGGCCTGGGGCAGAAGGTCGGTGGCGCCTTGCAAAGGCTCCTGCAATCCTGAACAGTCTTGCCCGGTTTTGGTGCGCTTTCCACGGGTCGCTTGCCGTGGTCGTCAGGCGCGGAGCATCAGCGGGGCAGGATGCGGATCACGGCGTTTCTCGACGATGTCCGGGACAGGGCGCGGACGCGCATCGCCTCTCCCGGCGACTATGTCCGCAAGGTCCGGCAGGACCCGCGCTACGCCATCTACGACATCCTGCCGATCGTCACCGATCCGGTGCTGCGCGACCGGCTGGCCGCCCTGATCGCGGCGCGGCGCCCGCGCACGCCCGGCTTCGCCCCCTCGCTGGAGGCACGCGCCTGGTGCCGGATGCTGGAGACCGACGGGATCACCCCGGCGATGCCGCCGATCGACGCGGGCATCGTCGCGGACCTGCGCCGCTATTTCGAGGAGACGCCCTGCCACGACCCGTTCCGGCCGCATCTCGGCCGGTTCCGGGCCGACGCGCCGCCCAGCCCGGAGTCCAACATGGGCTATTTCGGCGTCGAGCAGATCCTGAAGGCGCCCCATGTGCTGGATCTCTTCAACAACCCGCTGGTGCTGGAGACGGCGGAGCTGTTCCTCGGCTGCAAGCCGCTGCTCGACAACATCGGCTGCTGGTGGTCCTTCGGCGACCGGCCGGCCGCCAAGGGGACGCAGCGCCACCACCGCGACCTGGACAGCCTGCGCGGCTTCAAGCTGTTCTTCTACCTGACCGACGTGGACGAGGACGGCGGACCGCACGTCTTCATCAAGGGCAGCCAACGCAGCACCCTGCTCTCCACCGGCCGGGCCCTGTCCGACGAGGAGGTGCGCAACGCCTTCGGGACGGCGGGCGAGGTGACGATGACCGGGCCGGCCGGGACCTGGTTCATGGGCGACACCTATGGGGTCCACAAGGGCGCCCTGCCGCGCCGCGGGCGGCGCCTGCTGCTGACCGCCCAGTACAACATCAACCGGACGCCCCACGCCCCGCGCCGGCCGGTGCTGGACCGCAATGCCGGCGGCTACGACCCGTTCGTGAACCAGATCTATGTCGCGGCGTGAGGGGGCGTGAGGGGCGTCGCCCCGGGACCCTGCGTCCGGCCCTTTGCGAAGACCCGTGCCCTTCACCACGGTCCGGGATCGGCGAGGACCTGTGACAGGGCCGTGATGTCTTGCGGCGCCCTGCCGGGATTTGCCCGCAGGTCAGGCGGCGACCGGGCGTCGTTCAGGCCACGTGGGCGGTCAGGGCGATGCTGTCGGCCAGCATCAGGTAGCTGTCGCGCTGTTCCGTCAGGTTGGCCAGCAGGTCGTTCAGGCTGTCGCGGGCGAAAGGATTGACCGTTTCCGCCAGCTTCGACTGGACGATCGCAATGAATTCGTCCAGCACCGACAGGTGCAGGTTGGCAGCGGTGAAGATGTCGGACGAAAAGGCAGAGATCTTCATGGTCGATTCCTTTCGGGATGTATTTTTTGTTTCGCCGGATCGGCTGTATTCGGTGACAACATTGAGCCATCGTGCCAGTTAATGAGGTGTTAAGATCACCTTTTGGTGAGGCGTGGATTGGTGATTACCTCTTTAGAGGGGGTCTCTTACTTCTTTCTTGCTTGAATGCTATTGCAAAGGGGACGGGGCGGAGCGGCGGACCTCTGCCCGCCTGCCACGATTGCGGGGTAAAGGGCGCGCCGCGGCCGGCAACCCCCTTGTGCCGGGACGGGCGGAGCGGGTAGGGCTCCGCCGTCCGGCCCCTGCCCTCCTGGAGACTCCCCTCATGCCGCCGCGCCATGCCCCCTGGACCGTGCTCGACAGCCGCGACCTTCTCGACGGCGGACCCTTCCTGAAGGTCCGGGTGGAGACGGTTGAGCTGCCCGACGGTCGCCGCATCCCGGATTACTACCAGCTCGACATGCCGTCCTTCGCCTGCATCTTCGCCGAGACGCAGGAGGGGCGGATCATCACCTACCGCCAGTACCGCCACGGACCCCGCAGCGTCGGGATGGTCTTCCCCGGCGGCCACCTGAATCCCGGCGAGGACCCGCTGGAGGCCGCCCGACGCGAACTGCGGGAGGAGACGGGCTTCGAGGCGGCGTCCTGGACGCCGCTCGGCGCCTATGTGGTCAACGCCAACCAGGGCGGGGCGTGGTCGCACATGTTCCACGCCACCGGCTGCCGGCGGGTGACCGAGCCGGTGTCCGACGACCTGGAGGACACCGAGATCCTGTTCCTCACCCGCGAGGAGGTGATGGCCGCCATCGGCCGCGGCGAGATCAACCTGCTGACGCAGATCGCGCTCGTCTCCATGGTCTGGCAGCCGGAAATCGCCGGGGCGCTCGCCACGGCGCAGGCCCGGCCGGGCGGCTGATGCCGCGGGGCCGCCGGTCCGGCTTTCCAGCGTGATGGGTCGGCGTGACGGGCCGGCGTGATGGGCGCAGGACAGGCCATGCTGGCGGAGCGCCGTCCGCATTCTACCTATCTTTGTCTTGTTTGATCAGGCTCAAGGCATTCCGACTGACCAACGGAGTATTGCAGACCTGGAAGCTGCAGCGAGTGACGGAGGGATTGCTGCCAAGTACAAGCTTCTGAAGTCACGGAACAGTCTCGTGAAAAGCCTGGAAGGCACGGCACATGAAGACGAAGAAGCCGGCGGTGGATGCAGGTGGAGAGGCGGGATTATTCCGCCTTATGGGGCCGGCACTCGTCATGCTGATGCTCGTTACGGCGCTGATCGGGGCCGTTTACTTCACCGAGAAGCGGGCGGAGGCCGATGCGGTGATGGCCGTCGCCGACCGCGGCGAGGCGGTGCTGTCCGTCATGAAGGATGCCGAGACCGGCGAGCGCGGCTTCGTCATCACCGGGCGGGAGGAATTCCTGGAGCCCTATCAGGCCGCCCTGTCGCAGATCGGCGGGCAGCTCGACGAGCTGGACGCGATGGCGGGGGACCAGGCGGAGCTGATCACCGCCTCCCGCCACATCCGCGACCTGGTCGGGCGCAAGCTCGCCTACACCCAGAGGATCATCGACGACCGGCGGGCGACCGGGACCATCCAGTCGCCCGAGATCTTCATCGGCGGCAAGGCCGCCATGGACGAACTGCGCGGCGAGATCGCCGGGCTGCAGGCCTATGCCCAGCGGATGGCGGAGGATCGCCGGGCCGAGATGCAGGCGGTCGCGGCGGCGGCCCTGGTGCTGACCGGGCTGTTCGGGATCAGCGCGCTGGTCATGCTGCGGCAGACCCGGCGGCTGCGGCTGCAGCAGCGCACCCTGGAGGGCCGGATCCGGACCGAGCAGGAACGCTGGCGCACCCTGCTGGAGGCGACGCCGAACCTGGTGTGGACGGCGGCGGTCGACGGGCGGATCGACTATGTCAGCCCGCAGTTCGCCGCCTTCACCGGCCTGGAGCCGCCGCACATCCTGGGAGCCGCCGATGCCTGGGCGTCCATCGTCCATCCCGACGACCGCGCCAGGGTGGTGCGGGGCTGGGAGGCGGCGGTCGCCGGCGGCCGGCCCTACGAGATCGACCAGCGGACGCGCCGGCACGACGGGGCCTGGCTGTGGCAGCGGGTGCGCGCCCAGCCGCTGCATGACGAGGCGGGGCGGCTCGCCGGCTGGATCGGCAGCAACACCGACATCCACGACCGCATCACCGCCGAACAGGCCCTGCGGCAGCGCGAGGCCCTGCTGCGGGCGGTTCTGCAGTCGACCGAGGAGCTGATCTACGCCAAGGATCTGGACGGCCGCTACATCGTGGTCAGCCAGGCCGTCAGCCGGCTGATCGGCCGCCCGCCGGAGGCGTGCATCGGGCTGACCGACCGCGAGCTGTTCCCGGCGGAGCGGGCCGACCGCTACATCGCCAACGACCGCGAGGTGGTCGCCGGCAACGTCATCCGGCGCTTCGAGGAGTTCTTCGCGGTCGCCGGGGCGGAGCGGATCTACCAGAGCACCAAGGCGCCCCTGACCGACAGCCGCGGGATGGTGATCGGCGTCGTCGGCGTCAGCACCGACGTCACCGAGCGCCGGCAGGCCGAACAGGCGACGGAGCGGGCGCGGGCGGCGGCCGAGGCGGCCAGCCGGGCCAAGACCCGCTTCCTCGCCTCGGCCAGCCACGACCTGCGCCAGCCGGTGCAGAGCCTGACCCTGTTCATCGACCTGCTGGCCGACCGGCTGCGCGACCGGCCCGACGAGTACCGGCTGGTCAAGCCGATGCAGCAGTCGCTGGACGCGCTGTCCGGCCTGCTGACCAGCCTGCTGGACGTCGGCCGGCTGGAGGCCGGGCAGGTCCGCCCCAACCTGGAGGACGCGGAGATCGCCCCGCTCCTGGAACGGCTGTGCGGCGAGTATGTCCGCCGGGCGGAGGCCAAGGGCATCCGCCTGCGCACGGTGCCCTGCCGGCGCATCGGGCGCACCGACCCGGTGCTGTTCGAGCGCATCCTGCGCAACCTGCTGGAAAACGCCCTGCGCTATACCGAGAGCGGCTCGGTCCTGGTGGGCTGCCGCGCCGGCCGGGGGCGGCTGCGCATCGAGGTGCTCGACACCGGCCCCGGCATCCCGGAGGACCGCCAGCAGGAGATCTTCGAGGAGTTCGTCCAGATCGGCAATCCGGAGCGCGACCGCGACCGCGGGCTCGGGCTCGGGCTGTCCATCGTGAAGCGGACGGCGGAGTTGCTGGGCCACCGGCTGGGCGTGGCCTCGGTTCCCGGCCGCGGCTCCCGCTTCTGGATCGAGATGCCGGCCGCCGCCGTCCCGCAGCCGGCGCGGGCCGCCGCCGCCCCGGTGCAGGGCCGGCTGTCCGGGCGCGTGCTGGCGGTCGACGACGAGGCCCTGCTGCTGATCAGCTATACCACCATGCTGGAGGAATGGGGCTGCGAGGTGGTGCCGGCCGGCGGGGTGGAGGAGGCGATGGAGGCGCTGCGCCAGGCCGACCGGCCGATCGACGCCGTACTGACCGACTTCCGCCTGCGCGCCGGCGAGCGGGGGACCGACGTGATCCACAAGGTGCGCGAGCTCTACGGCGCCCGCGTCCCGGCCGCCCTGCTGACCGGCGACACGGCGCCCGACCGGCTGCGCGAGGCGGCGAGCGGCGACTATCTGCTGCTCCACAAGCCGATCGGCGCCGACGCCCTGCGCCGCGCCGTCGCCGGCCTTCTGGCGCAGTCCCGCCCGCTGCACGGGACCGGATGAGGGGTGGCAACGGGGGGATTATAAAATATTAACTATTTCAACCGAGTGTAGGCGCGGTTGACCCGGCTGTGCCGATCTTCCGGCCGGCCTCTTCTGCACGGGCGATTGTGATGCATGTGAAAGAGCCGGCGAACGATCTGGTCGCCCGCCTGTACCGGCAGCTCCGGCTGATCCGGACCCTGGAGGAGGAGGTGGCGCGGGTCTACCCGACCGACCGGATCAAGAGCCCGGTCCACCTCTCCATCGGCCAGGAATTCGTGTCGGTCGCCGTCTGCGACGTGCTGCGGCCGGACGACCATGTCTCCATCACCTACCGCGGCCATGCCGCCTACATCGCCAAGGGCGGCGACCTCGACGCCATGGTGGCGGAGATGTACGGCAAGGCGGCGGGCTGCGCCGGCGGGCGCGGCGGCTCCATGCATCTGGTCGACATGGCGGCCGGGGTGATCGGCGCCTCCGCCGTCGTCGGCACCTCGATCCCGGTCGCCACCGGCTTCGCCCTGGCGGCCAGGCGGCGGGCCGGCGGCTCGGTCGTCGTCTGCTTCCTCGGCGACGGCGCGACGGAGGAGGGCTGCTTCGCCGAGAGCCTGAATTTCGCCGCCCTGCACCGGCTGCCCATCCTGTTCGTCTGCGAGAACAACGGCTACGCCATCCACGAGCCGCTCGCCAAGCGCTGGGCGACCGACCGGCTGGTCGAGCGGGTGGCGACCTACGGCATCCCGGCGCAGCGGATCGACAGCGGCGACCTGTTCGAGCTGCGCGAGCGCGCCGCGGAGGCGGTGGCGGCGATGCGCGACGGCGGTGGCCCGGCCTTCCTGGAAGTGACGTGCTACCGCTGGTACGAGCATGTCGGTCCCAACCGCGACTACGACCAGGGCTACCGGCCGGAAAGCGAGCTGGCCCCCTGGGCGGAGACGGACCAGGTGGCGCGGCTGGCCGCCCTGCTGCCCGCCGGCGAGCGCGAGCGCATCGACGCGGAGGTGGACCGGCGGGTCGCCGCCGCCTTCGCCTTCGCCGAAGAAAGCCCCTTCCCGGATCCCGAGGAACTGCACGACCATGTCTTCGCCTGACCGCTCCTCGCCGGACGGCGCCTCCTCCGGCGGCCGGCTGCTGCGCTATGTCGACGCGCTGTGCGAGGCCTTCGCGCAGGAGATGCGGCGCGACGACAGCGTCTTCCTGTTCGGGCTGGACGTCGACGACCACAAGGCCATCCAGGGCTCGACCCGCGGCCTGCTGGCCGAGTTCGGGGCGGAACGCGTCTTCACGACGCCCCTGTCGGAAGACGCCATGACCGGGGTCGCCATCGGCGCCGCCATGGCCGGGATGCGCCCCATCCACACGCACATCCGCATGGACTTCCTGCTGCTGTGCATGAACCAGCTCGTCAACATCGCGGCCAAGGCCCACTACATGTACGGCGGGGCGGTGAAGGTCCCGCTGGTGGTGCGCTCGATGATCGGCAAGTCCTGGGGGCAGGGGGCGCAGCATTCCCAGGCGCTGCATTCCATGTTCATGCATGTGCCGGGCCTCAAGGTGGTCGCGCCGAGCAACGCCCACGACGCCAAGGGCTGCATGATCGCCGCCGTGCGCGACGACAACCCGGTCATCGTCATGGAGCACCGGCTGCTCTACCCGACCGAGGCGGAGGTGCCGGAGGCCCCCTACGAGGTGAAGCCCGGCAAGGCCCGCATCGTGGCGCCGGGCGACGACGTGACGGTGGTCGGCATCTCCAACATGGTGCTGGAATGCCTGCGCGCGCGCGAGCTGCTGGCCGAGGTCGGCATCTCCGCCGAGGTGATCGACCCCATCTGGCTGAGTCCGCTGGACATCGACACCATCGCCCGCTCGGCCGCCCGCACCGGCCGGCTGCTGGTGGCCGACAACGGCTGGACCGCCTGCGGCGCCGGGGCGGAGATCGTCGCCCAGGTGCTGGAGCGGACGGGCGACGCCCGCATCGCGGTGCGCCGCATCGGCTTCGAGCCGACGACCTGCCCGCCCTCGCCGCCGCTGGAGGCGCGCTTCTATCCCAATCCGGGCACCGTCGCCTCGACCGTCCATGCCATGCTGCGCCCCGCCGCGGCCCCGTGGCAGCCCGATCCCGAGCGGACCCGGCTGGCCCACCAGATCCAGTTCCGCGGCCCCTTCTGAGCAGGAGAAACCCGTCGATGTTCTATGAGCTGGCCGCATCCTCCTGGGGACCGGAGGAGGTCGCCGCGATGCAGCGCGTCATCGCGTCGGGCGACTTCACCATGGGGGCGGAGGTCGCCGCCTTCGAGCGGGAGTTCGCCGCCTATTTCGGCGTGAAGCACGGGATCATGGTGAATTCCGGCTCCTCGGCCAATCTGGTCGGGGTGGCGGCGCTCGCCCACCGCAAGGACCGGCCGCTGCAGCGCGGGGACGAAGTGATCGTCCCGGCCATCTCCTGGGCCACCACCTACCATCCGCTGCAGCAGTACGGGCTGAAGCTGCGTTTCGTGGACGTCGAGCTGGACAGCCTGAACATGGACGTCTCCCGGCTGGAGGAGGCGCTGACCCCGCGCACCCGCGCCATCCTGCCGGTGTCGATCCTCGGCAACCCGGCGGCGCTGGACGTCATCCGCGCCTTCGCCGACGCCCACGGCCTAGTCGTGTTCGAGGACAACTGCGAGTCGATGGACGCGACGCTGAACGGGCGCCGCACCGGCACCTTCGGCGAGATCAACACCTTCAGCTTCTTCTTCTCGCACCACATCTCGACCATGGAAGGCGGGATGATCCTGACCGACGACCTGGAGCTGGCGCATCTCTGCCGCTCGCTGCGGGCGCATGGCTGGACCCGCGACCTGCCGGCCGACACGCCGCTCTACGAGCGCCGCTCCTCGGACCATTTCGAGGCCTACCGCTTCATCCTGCCCGGCTACAACGTCCGCCCGCTGGAGCTGGAGGCGGCGGTGGGGCGCGAGCAGCTCAAGAAGCTGCCGGCGATGACCGCGGCGCGGCGCAGGAACCACGCGCTGTTCCAGAGGCTCTTCGCCGGCGACGAGCGCTTCATCATCCAGAAGGAGCTGCCGGGGGCGCAGTCCTCCAGCTTCAGCTTCACGATCATCCTCAACCCGGCGCTGAAGCCCGACCGCGAGAAGGTCTTCGCCGCGCTGAAGCAGGCCGACATCGGCTTCCGCATCATCACCGGCGGCTGCTTCCTGCGGCACGACGTGCTGAAATACTACGACTACGACACGGTCGGGACGATCGAGAACGCCTTCCTGGCGCATGACCTGGGCTTCTTCGTCGGCAACCACCCGCATGACCTGAGCGCGCAGATCACCCGCCTGCGCGAGGTGCTGGACGCCACCTGCCGCTGACGCCACCGAGAGGGAGAGGACGAGAATGGCCGAGACGCACATCCTGGTGACCGGCGGGGCCGGCTATCTGGGCTCCATCCTGGTGCCGGCGCTGCTGGAGGCGGGATACCGCGTCACCGTGCTGGACAGCTTCATGTTCCGGCAGAACTCCCTGTCGAACGTCTGCGCCGACCCGCGGTTCGACGTGGTGCGCGGCGACGCCCGCGACGAGAACACGCTGCGCCCGCTGCTGGCCAAGGCCGACGCGGTGATTCCGCTGGCCGCCCTGGTCGGCGCGCCGCTGTGCGACATGGACAAGCTGGCGGCCGTCTCCACCAACCGCGACGCCGTGCTGTCGCTGGTGCGGCTGCTGTCGCGCGAGCAGCGCATCCTGATGCCGGTCACCAATTCCGGCTACGGCATCGGCGAGCAGGGGAAGTTCTGCACCGAGGACACGCCGCTGCGTCCCATCTCGCTCTACGGCCGTACCAAGGTGGAGGCTGAGGCCGCGGTGCTGGAGCGCGGCAACGCCATCTCCTTCCGGCTCGCCACCGTCTTCGGCATGGCGCCGCGCATGCGCGTCGACCTGCTGGTCAACGACTTCGTCCACCGCGCCGTCTTCGACCGGGCGGTCGTGCTGTTCGAGCCGCACTTCAAGCGCAACTACATCCACATCCGCGACGTGGCGCGGGCCTTCCTGCACGGGCTGGCCAACTTCGGGACGATGCGCGACCGGCCCTACAATGTCGGCCTGTCCGACGCCAACCTGTCGAAGTGGGAGCTGTGCGAGCGCATCCGCTCCCACCTGCCGCAGTTCGTCTTCCTGGAGGCGCCGATCGGCGAGGATCCGGACAAGCGCGACTACATCGTCTCCAACGCCCGGATCGAGGCCACCGGCTACGCCCCCGCCCACTCGCTGGACGACGGCATCCGCGAGCTGATCAAGGGCTACCGCATGCTGCGCAACAGCGTGCACGGCAACGTGTGACGGCCGGCCGGGGCCGGTTTTCCGGCGCGGCCATCCGGCCGGCGTTCCGCTGACGACGAGTCGGCGATGGCGGGTCGACGGCGGCAAGCCCCCTCGGGCTTGCCGCTTTTTCTTTGTGCCATCCGAAGCCTCCTGTGCGGCGCACCCCCTGCTGCGTCCCCCCTGCCGCGCAATGATCCGCTGACAAGCCGCAACGCCGAATGCCAGCCCTTCGGGTGGTGCCGCCTGCCGCCGTCAGGGACGGTTGATGGGGCGGCATTATAATCTTATGTTGCGATGTAACGCGGTACCGATGATTTTTACGGGAATATAAAGTTCCTCGTATAACAACGGGAATAGAAAGCAGATCGTCCGATCCGATCTGTCGCGCGAACCGTCGTGATCGATTCACCCTATAAAATTCGAGGCAAAAATGGCTGGCGGTGTCTCCATCGAGAATCAGCTCACCGGTATCGATGCGATCGACACGACGCTGTATGGGACGAAATGGAACACGACATCCATCACCTACAGCTTCCCGACGGCCGTCGGCGCCCTCTCCGATTACTCAATTTCGCTCAATCCTGGCTATTTTTCCACCCTGACGAGCGATGAGCAGGCGGTATTCCTCGACATCCTCGGCAGATGGAGCGCGGTTTCCGGACTGAGATTCACCCAGTCCGGGAATCCCGCAAGCGCGGATATCCGCATCTACTGGTACAAGTCCTCGGACAATTATACCGCCCGCGTCGTCGACTTCCCCGGCGACACACCGGAGTCGGGCGATATCCAGTTCGGCCACTCCATCGAGTCCGGTGACCTGTCGGAGGGGTCCTACTCCTACTTCACCCTCCTGCAC
The DNA here is from genome assembly GCF_003130795.1 of Azospirillum thermophilum. Lineage (NCBI taxonomy): Bacteria > Pseudomonadati > Pseudomonadota > Alphaproteobacteria > Rhodospirillales > Azospirillaceae > Azospirillum > Azospirillum thermophilum. The sequence goes on along the minus strand of NZ_CP029359.1, from coordinate 81,117 downwards.
GAGGTCGGGCACGCGCTCGGCCTGAAGCACCCGCACGACAGCATCAACGGCTTCCCCGCGGCCCAGCCCGACCGGGACTCGGTGGAAGTCTCGGTCATGAGCTACAGCAGCCATTTCGGCAGCGGCATCGGGTACTACACCATCGAGCCGGGCAGCTATCCCATGGGGCCGATGCTGAACGACATCGCCGCCATCCAGCATCTCTACGGCGCCAACTGGGGCACGAATCCAGGCGACACGACCTATACCTTCGACCCCGCCGCGCCGGTCATCCTGACGACCATCTGGGACGGCGGCGGCGTCGACAGCTACAACTTCGCCAACTACACGACGAACCTGAAGATCGACCTCTCTCCGGGGGGATGGAGCGATCTCGGCGGGCAGTACGCCGTGCTCGACGGCACGAACGGCATCTCCGCCGCCAACAACCTCGCCAACGCCTACCTCTACCAGGGCGATCCCCGTTCCCTGATCGAGAACGCGACCGGCGGCGACGGCGACGACACCCTCATCGGCAATCAGGTCGACAATCTGCTGATCGGCGGCAAGGGCAACGATTCCCTGGTTGGCGGGGCGGGGGCCGACACGCTGTTCGGCGGCGCCGGCAACGATACCCTGATGGGGGGAGAGCAGGCCGACTCGCTGGTCGGCGGGGCCGGCAACGACGTCCTGGTGGGCGGCGCCGGCAACGATGTCCTGACCGGCGGCGCCGGTGACGACGACATCGACGGCGGCGACGGCATCGACACGCTGGTCCTGGACAGTACGCCGGACTCCGTGATGGCGGCCGGCGCCGGGGCCTGGCGGGTCGGCGGGGCCGCCACCGGGCTCGACAGCGTGCGCAATGTGGAACTCCTGCAGATCGGCCTCCTGAGCGCCTTCGCGATCGACCGCTTCGGCATCGCGCCGACTTTGGCCATCGCGGCGGGCGACGCCGACAAGGCCGAGGGCGACGGCGGCACGACCGCCTTCACCTTCACCGTTACCCGCGTCGGCGACATCACCCGCGCCTCGACGGTCGACTGGACGGTGACGGGGTCGGGCGCCGCGGCGGCGGACGGGGACGATTTCGGCGGCAGCCTGCCGGGCGGCACGCTGCGCTTCGCCATCGGCGAGACCTCGAAGACCATCACCGTCCAGGCCGCCGGAGACAGGGGGACGGAAGGCGACGAAGGCTTCGCCGTCACCCTCTCCAACCCGGACTGGGCGACGATCGGCACCGCGAGCGCCACCGGCACCATCCGCAACGACGACACCGGCCTGTCGATCGCCGCCACCGATGCGGTCAAGGCCGAGGGCAACGGCGGCACGACCGCCTTCACCTTCACCGTCACCCGCACGGGCGTCCTCACCGGCTCCTCGTCCGCCGCCTACACGGTCGGCGGCATCGGGACCCGCCCGGCCAACGCGGCGGATTTCGGCGGCAGCTTCGCCAGCGGGATGATCAGCTTCGCGGCGGGCGAGACGTCGAAGACCATCACCATCCAGGTTGCCGGCGACACCGCGGCGGAAGGCGACGAGACCTTCGAGGTGTCCCTGTTCAACCCGACCGGCGCCGTGCTGGACGGCGCGAGCGCCACCGGCACCATCCTCGACGACGACGGCAGCCTTTCGATCGCCGCCACCGACGCGGTGAAGCGGGAGGGCGACGGCGGCTCCACCGCCTTCACCTTCACCGTCACCCGTACGCAGGGCCTGGCGGGCAGCGCCTCGGTCGACTGGGCGGTGACGGGCTCGGGGCTCCAGGCGGCCGACGCCGCGGACTTCACCGGCGGCGTTCTGCCCTCCGGCACGATCAGCTTCGCGCCGGGAGAGACCAGCAAGACCATCACCGTCCAGGTCGCCGGCGACACGGCCGTGGAGAGCGACGAAGGCTTCACCGTCACCCTGTCCAACCCGGGCGGCGCCGTCATCGCCACCGCCACCGCGGCCGGCACCATCCGCAACAACGACCCCGTCGATCCGCGGCTGAGCGCGCCGGCCTCCCTGACCCTGCTGGCCGGCAGCCCGACCGCCATCCCCGGCCTGTCCGTCGCCGACGGGGACAGCGCGGCCGTCACCGTGACCCTGACGCCGGCCAACGGCAGCCTGGCCGTGGGCGGACCGGCCACCGTCGCCACCCTGGCCGGCGTCACGACGGTGAGCGGCAGCGTGGCGCAGGTCAACGCCTCGCTGGCGACGCTGAGCTTCACCGGGACGGCCGGGCAGACCGCCGCCTCGATCGGCGTCACCGTCTCCGACGGCGATCCCGCGACGCCGGACGCCGGCGGCAGCATCGCGCTGACGCTGCTGAATGCCCCGACCGTGACCCTGCCGGCGCTGCCCAACATGCTGGCCGGCGCGACGGCGTCCCTGCCGGGACTGAGCGTGGCGGATGCCGACGGGGACAGCCTGACCCTGCGGCTGGGCGTCACCGGCGGCGCCCTGTCGGCCACGGCGGCGGCCGGGGCCACGGTGGTCGCCGACGGGGCCGGCGGCCTGACCATCGGCGGGTCGGCCGCCGCGATCAACGCCACCCTCGCCACCCTCGGCTTCACCGCGGGCGCGGCGGGAACCGCCACCCTGACGGCGCTGGTGGAGGACGGCGACTCCCGCACCGCTCCGGGCACCGCGAGCGCCAGCTTCGCCCTGCTGAACGGCACCTCCCTGACCTTGCCGCAACTGGACGCGCTGATCGTCGGGCAGACGACCGCGCTGTCCGGCCTGCGGCTGGAGAACCCGGACAACGGGCAGGTGACGGTGCGGCTGACGCCGGCCGGCGCCGTCCTGGCCCTGTCCACCGTCGCCGGGGTGCAGGCCACCGACCTCGGCAACGGCGCGATGGCGCTGAGCGGGGCCGCCTGGGCGGTCAACCAGGCCCTGGCGACCCTGACGATGACGCCTGCCGCCGGTACGGCGACGGCGACCGTCCGGCTGGAGGCCGACTTCGCCGATCCCGCCCTGCCGGACCGCAGCGGCACCCTGACCCTGCCGGTCGCCTCCCTGCCGGCGGCGGGCGGCGACGTGGCGGCGACCGCCCCGGACGGCGGGGCCGCCGCGGTCACCCGCGACAGCCGGCCGGCCGCCGCCAACCTGCGCATCGCGCCGGCCGTGCTGAGCGATCCGGACGGCGTGCCGCCCGCCGGCATGCGCATCCTGGCGGTGAGCGGCGGCACGCTCGCCGCGGCCGACGGGTCCGCCATCCTGCTGGGTCCCGCCGGGACGGTGCTGCCCCTGGCGGCCGGCGGCGCCGACCTGCGCTTCACGCCGGCCGCCGGTCATCTCGGCACCGCGACCGTCACCTATGTTCTGGTGGACGCGGCGGTGGGCAGCCTGAACTCCGCCCCGTCGACGGCGCGCCTCGTCGTCGGCATGCCCGCCCCGGCGCTGGGCGCTGTCACCTATGACGCCACGGCCGTCCGCCTGACCGGCAGCGCCGCCGCCGGGTCGCGGGTGGAGGTCTACCGCGACGCCGACAACAACGGCCGGCTGGACAGCGGCGAGGCCCTGGCGGGGTCCGTCACCCTGGCTGCGGGGGAAACCGCCTTCGCCCTGTCCGTGCCGCTGACCTCCGGCGGCTACAACGACTTCCTGCTGGTGGCGGTCGATCCGTCCAGCGGCACCGCCTCCGCGGCGACGGACGTGGTCTCCCGCTTCCTGGCGGTGGGGGACGGCAACGGCCCGCAGGCGGCGGTCGAGATGACGACCGACGCCGCCGGCCGGCAGACGCTCAGAGCCACGGTCCCGTCCGGCGTCACGGCTCCGGTGCCGCTTGCCCTGACCGGCGGGACCGCGTCGGATGGCACGACGCCGCTGCTGGCCGCCGCCCTGCCGGCGGGGCTGTCCCTGACGGCGACCGGGCCGGAAGCGCCGCAGACCCCGGCGCAGGCGGCCGTGGCCCTGGCGGGGCTGCTGCAGGAACGCGTCGCCGCGAGCGGCGGCGGGAGCGGGCTGGCCGCGGCCATCGCCGCCGCCTTCGCCTCGCCGGCCGGCCAAGCCGGCCTGACCGTGCGCTCCATCGTGCCGACCGTTCCGCAGGGCAGCGCGACGGCCCCCGTTGCGATCCGCGGCACCGGCGCTGCCGAGGCGCTGCTGATCGACGCCGGCGGGCTGCCGGTCGGGACGGTGCTGCAGTTGGACGAGATCGACTTCGCCTTCGTCATGGGGCCGGCCATCGTCACCGGCGGGATGGGCGACAACCGGCTCTACGGCGACGATGCCGCCCAGAGGGTCGGGATGGGCGCCGGGAACGACACCGTCTTCGGCGGCGGCGGCACCGACCTGCTGTCGGGCGGGGCCGGCGGCGACCTGCTCAACGGTGGAACCGGCGACGACACGGTGGGCGGCGGAGCCGGCGGGGATGTGATCGGCGGCGGCAGCGGCGGCGACGCCTTGTTCGGCGAAGAGGGGGCCGACATCCTGTTCGGGGAGGACGGCGACGACATCCTGTCCCTGGGGCTCGGCGACGACATCGCCGACGGCGGAACCGGCAACGACACGATCTTCGGCGAGGACGGCAACGACACCCTGTTCGGGGGCGACGGCGACGACATCCTGTCCCTGGGGCTCGGCGACGACATCGCCGACGGCGGAACCGGCAACGACACGATCTTCGGCGAGGACGGCAACGACACCCTGTTCGGGGGCGACGGCGACGACATCCTGTCCCTGGGGCTCGGCGACGATATCGCCGATGGCGGGGCCGGCAGCGACACGATCTTCGGCGGGTCTGGCGACGATACCCTGTTCGGAGGAGCCGGCGACGACCTGCTGTTCCTCGATCAGGGGGCCGACACCGCGTGGGGTGGCGAGGGGGCGGACGTCTTCGCCTTCGGCGGCAACTCCGGCGGGTCGGTGGTGGTCGACTTCCTGCCTGGAGTCGATCGCCTGGCTCTCTACGATCCCTCTCTCAGCCTGCAGGGGATCGTCGCCTCCGCCCGGACGGTCGCCGGCAGCACCGTGCTCGACCTGCGTCCGGGAGCCAGCATCACCATCCTCGGCCAGGCCGGAGACGTCGGCCGCTGGTTCGGCTGAGCAGCCCGGACTCCGCAGGAGTAGTCTTCAAGGATTAATTTACCAATTGGCGGTATCTCCGCAGGGACCGGTCGGGTGAGGCGCGACCGTATTCGGAGATGCCGCCCGCATGATCATCAGCCGCACGCCTTTCCGGGTCTCGCTGTTCGGTGGCGGAACCGACTTCCCGCAATGGTACCGGCGGCACGGCGGGGCGGTGATCGGCGGGGCCATCGACAAATACTGCTACATCAGCCTGCGCACCCTGCCGCCCTTCTTCGAGCACCGCTTCCGCATCGTCTATTCCAGCATCGAGCTGGTGAAGCAGGTGGAGGAGATCCGCCACCCCGCCGTCCGCGCCGTCCTGGGCGAGATGGGGGCGGGGGCGGGAACGGAGGTGGGGCTGGAGGTCCACCATGACGGCGACCTGCCGGCGCGCTCGGGCCTGGGATCCAGCTCCTCCTTCACGGTCGGGCTGCTGAACGCCCTGCATGCCCACCGCGGCCGGATGATCTGCAAGAGCGATCTGGCGCAGGAGGCGATCCGCATCGAGCAGGAGGTGATCGGCGAGGCGGTCGGCTCGCAGGATCAGGTGTGGGCCGCCCATGGCGGGCTGAACCGCATCGACTTCCGCCCGGACGGCGGCATCGAGGTGACGCCGCTGGTCCTGCGCCGCGAGCGGCGGGAGGAGCTGGAGGGCAATCTCGTCCTCTACTTCACAGGCCTGTCCCGCTATGCCGTGGAGATCGAGAGGGAGAAGCTGGCCAACCTCGACCGGCGCGAGGCGCATCTCCACACGATGCGGAGCATGGTCGACGAGGCCTCGCGCATCCTGTGCACCCCCGGCCGGCCGCTGACCGAGCTGGGCGGCCTGCTGCACGAGAGCTGGATGCTGAAGCGCGAGCTGTCGAGCAAGGTGTCGAACCGGACGGTGGACGAGCTCTACGCCACGGCGATGTCGGCGGGTGCGCTGGGCGGCAAGCTGCTGGGGGCGGGGGGCGGCGGCTTCCTCCTGCTGTTCGTCCCGCCCGACCGCCAGCCGGACGTGCGCCGCGCCCTTTCCGGCCTCGTGACGGTGCCCTTCCGCTTCGAGGATGCCGGCAGCAAGATCATCGTCTACCGTCCGGACGACTCCAGCAACGCGGACTGATACCGGCTCGCGCGCTACAGCCGGGTGCGCTTGAACAGGGCCTCGGGCAGCAGGCGGATGACGGTCATCACCAGCCGCCAGATCGGCCGCACGTAGATCACGTCCTTGCCGCGGGCCTCCGCCCGCACCACGGCGCGTCCGACCTCGTCGGGATCGGCGGTCAGCAGGCCCGGCAGGGGCATGCCTTCGGTCATGCGGGTGCGCACGAAGCCCGGCTTCACCGTCACCACATGCACGCCCTTGCCGGCCAGCCGGTTGCGCAGGCCCGACAGGAAGGCGGTCAGCCCGGCCTTGGCGGAGCCGTAGATGTAGTTGCTGGCCCGGCCGCGGTCACCGGCGACGGAGCTGACGGCGACGATCGTCCCGCCGCCGGCGGCCTCCATCCGGTCGGCCAGCAGCCCCAGCACCAGGGCGGGGCCGGTGAAGTTGGTGGCGATGATCCGCTCGGTCGCGGCGGGGCTGTGCTGGTCCTCCTCCTGGCGGCCGAGGAGGCCGACCGTGCAGACCACGGTGCCCGGAAGCTCGCCCAGCCCGTCGAGGAAGCCGGCATTGCCGTCTCTGTCCAGCACATCGAAGGCGTGCAGGCTCACCGGCACCTTGTAGCGCAGGCGCAGGTCGGCGGCATCGGGCTCCAGCCGCTCCGGGTCGCGCGCGGCCAGGATCAGAGGGCGGCCGGTCTCGGCATAGCGGCGGGCGATGGCGCGGCCGATGTCGGACGCGGCACCCAGGATCAGAACCGTGCTGCTCACATAACCTACCATTCGCTCGCTCATGTCGTCAGCCTTTCCGATCGGAGGGGAAGGGGAGGGTTTCCGCACGGTTCCCCCTTGGAAGCGGCAGGTCCGGGCGATCCCCCGTCGCCCTTGAGCCGGCTTGGGTCCGTCAGCTCTGCACACGCATGGCATCGGCTGGAACGGCACGCTGTGCCCGCGCCCTGGTCACCCTCTCGCCGACCATTTCGCCCAATCGCCTCAACGCCCGCCGTACTGGCTTGTCGAAGCAGAGATAGAGCAGGGTGGCGACCACTGAAACAACGACCAGATAGGTGATGCGCAGGATGTCCGGTTCTACCGGATGATGGTCCCAGACATAAATCTGCAGACAGAGCGCGACCGGCCCATTGCAAAGGTAGAGCGGATAGGACACTCCGCCGGCAAGCAGCGTCCAGCGTCCAGGACGCCAGAGTCCGGCCATCTCGATCTTGACCAATCCCAGAATGATGGCGGCGAAGCAGCCGCCATAGATCAGCCGGGCGAAGGCCGGGCCATATTCGTAGCCCCACCCGTCGACCGACAGCCGCCATATCAGACCGCCGACGGCACCGGCCAGAATGGCAAGCCAAGTCCCGGCCGGCCAGCGTAGCAGCCACTTTGCGGCCCCGCCGGCTACAAAGCCGATGGCAAACTCGCAGTTGAAGGGGTGGAGCAGGAAGAAGAACACCGGCTGCGTTTGCAGAGAGGCGGTGTAAGGGGTGACGACGAAAAGCAGAAGAACGGTGGTGCCGATCCACGCCAGCAGGATCAGCTTGCCCACACGCGGGATCATTCCTACGGCCAGCATCAGGTAGAAGAACATCTCGTGCCGCAAGGTCCAGGCGGCAGGGAGAAGAATATTGTTCTGTCCTGTCGGCGCCAGGGTCAGCCAGTCCAGAATCCTGAGCCAGGTCGCGTCTGGAAGAGACCTGAAGATGTAGAGCAACGGCAGCAGCGTCAGCCAATAGAGAGGATAGATGCGGCAGAAGCGTTTCCACAAGAAGGACGGAATCTTCCGGCCGTTCGACAGGTCGGCCAAATGCAGATGGCCCATGATGAAGCCGCTCAGCACGAAGAAGAATTCTACGCCGGGCGCGCCGGGCAGGATACCGCCCAGCGGGATGTGTGCCAGCACGACGGAAAAGGCGGCCAAGCCTCGGGCGGCTTCGATCGTCCTGAACGTCACAGGGCGCTCTGCCTCGCTCATATCGCCAGCCTTTCCGACTGGAGGGATTGGAAGGTGCCCGCGGGATTCCAGGCGGTCCGGATCCGCTGGAACTCCGGCAGGCCGGGATAGCCCCGGCGCAGCAGCCCGGCCGCCATGCGGGCGTCCTTGGCGAGGTAGAGGCGGCCGCCGTGATCGGTGACGATGGCGTCCAGCTCGTTCAGGAACCCCAACGTCGGCACCGTGGCCGGGAAATCGAGGGCCAGCGTGTAGCCCTCCATGGGGAAGGAGACGAGGCCGTCCTGCTGCCCGAACAGCTTCAGCACCGCCAGGAAGGAGCCGGCCCCGGACGCCGCGATGGCGTTCAGCAGGGCGCGCAGCCCATGCTCGCTGACCGCCTTGGGCAGGACGCACTGGTACTGGGTGAAGCCGGCGCGGCCGTAGATGCGGTTCCATTCCAGGATGGAATCGAGCGGATAGAAGAAGGGGTCGATGTCGACGATGGCGGTGCCGGGACGGCCGCTGCGGAAATACAGCTCGTTGAAGGCGGAGACGGTCCAGCGGTTCAGCACGCCGCCCGGCGCGTCGACCGGGACCGTCAGGGTCCGGCGGGCCGGCCGGGCGAGCGGGGACGCCCGCCGGTCGGCGGGCAGCTCGTCGCGCAGGGCATGTTCGCCGCGATAGAGCAGGGACCGCCCCAGCCGCGCCCCGCGCGCCAGGCAGTCGATCCAGGCGACGGTGTAGGTCCAGTCGTCCGACTGCTCGAACAGCTCCATGATCTCGCCGAGATCGCGGGCGCGCAGCGTCTCCTGCCGGATGCAGGCGGTCTCGATCGGGCGCAGCCGGATGGTCGCCCGCAGGATCACGCCGGTCAGCCCCATGCCGCCGCGGGTCGCGGCGAACAGCTCGGGCTCCCGCTCCGGGCCGCAGGTGACCACCCGCCCGTCGGCGAGCAGCAGGTCGAGCGACTGCACATGGTCGCCGAACGAGCCGTCCTTGTGGTGGTTCTTGCCGTGGACGTCCGACCCGATGGCGCCGCCGACCGTGACGAAGCGGGTTCCGGGCGTCACCACCGGGAACCAGCCGCGCGGCACGAAGACGGTCAGGATGTCCGACAGCAGGACGCCCGCCTCGCAGGTCAGCAGCCCGGTCTGCGGATCGAACGCCAGCATCCGGTCGAGCTGCAGCATCGACATCGTCGCCCTGCGGTTCACCGCCGGATCGCCGTAGGACCGTCCGTTGCCGCGCGCGATCAGGCTGTCCGCCTGCCGAACCGTGGCGGCGGCCTCCGGCGCAGAGCGCGGAGTCACCACCACACAGTCGATTTTGGGATACCGACCCCACCCTGACAGGATCAAACAGTCCTCCGGAACACGAAGCTGCGGTCGAGCTGATACTTGACCGTATAGCCGATCACCAGCCCGATCGCTCCCCCGACCAGCGTCCAGTGCCCGCCGAACAGCCGGTCGAACAGCAGTTCGGTTCCCCAGAACACGGCGGTGGTGGCGAGGCCCATGACGGTATAGAGGGAGAAGGCACGGGCGTGGTTGGCCAGTCCCTCGGAGGGATCGGCGAAGATCCAGTATTTGTCCAGGATGTACTTCGCCACCAGCCCGACCCCGGTCCCGAGGACGAGGGCGGCGGACAGCCGGTAGGGACCGTCGTAGAAAGCCAGCAGAACCCCCTGGGCCCCGAGATTGAGGGCCGTCGCGACCGCGGCGAAGGCCGCGTAGCGGACGGCGATGGCCATGCCCGCCTGTGTCAAAGCGCCGCTCCCGGGATCGATGAGGCGAGCACGACGAGGACGAGCAGTCCGCAGCAGACCAGGCTGTTGCGGTCGGTGGCCGCGAACACCACGGGATCGTCGTGCATCTCGCCGCGATGGGTGAGGACCAGGATGCGCCCCACCCAGTACATCAGGATCAGGCAGCCGGCCCACAGCATCTGCGCATGGGCGTAGAGGCGGGCGACGTCCGGGCTGTTGATGTAGAGGGCCAGGACCAGGACCGCCACGAAGCCGCTGGCGGAGGCCAGCATCTCCAGGACCGGCAGGTCGATCAGCCGGTAGCCGCGGCCGGCGGGGTCGCCGCGGCCGGCGTTCTGGCGGCTGACCAGCTCGGCCGCCCGCTTCACCAGGGCAAGGCTGAGGAAGAGGAAGATGCAGAAGGCGATCAGCCATTCCGACAGGGGAACGGCGAAGGCGGCCGACCCGGCGACCACCCGGATGCCGTAGAGGCCGGCCAGCACCACCACGTCCAGCATCATCAGCCGCTTGATCCACAGCGAGTAGCCGAGCGTCAGCGTGTAATAGGCGGCCAGCACCGCGAGGAAGAGCGGCGACACCAGAAGCGCCAGCAGGAGCGAGGCCGCCAGCAGCGCCGGGAACAGCCAGAAGCCGTGGATCAGCGGCAGGGTCCCCGCCGCGAAGGGGCGGTTCCGCTTGGTGGCGTGGCCGCGGTCGTTGCGCAGGTCCAGCAGGTCGTTCAGCAGATAGACGCTGGAGGCGCACAGGCTGAAGCTGAGCAGGGCCAGCAGCGCGACGCCGTAGGCGGCCGGATCGGTGACGTGCGCCGCGAGGCCGGGCACCAGGATCAGCAGGTTCTTGAGCCACTGATGCACCCGCACGGCGCGCAGATAGTGGCCGAGGTTGCGCGGGCGCGGGGTCAGCGGCCGGACGTCCTGCGCCACCTGCCGGGCGGCCTTCAGCAGGCCGGGGCGCGGATCGGCGACATAGGCCGTCCGGGCCGAGGACCACACCGGCAGATCGACCGTGTCGTTCCCGATATAGTCGTAGCCGCCCGCGCCGAAGGCCTCGGTCAGGACCTTGGCCTTGGCGCTGCCGCCGAGATTGACCGCCCCGTCGGACGCGAAGATCCCGTCGAACAGCCCGACATGCGCGGCGAGCGCCTCGACATAGCGGCGGTCGGAGGCGGAGGCGAGATAGACTGGCCGCCCGCCCGCCCGCGCCTTGCGGATCAGCGCCAGCACCTCCTCGTCCATCGGAAGCGAATGGAGATCCAGCACCGCGCTGTCGGCAAGGCTCGCCTTGAAGGCCGCCTTCCCGCCGCGAAGTGAAAAAACGGATCTGATGGCGTCCAGAGGCTTTACGCCAAGAAGCAGGAACAGGGCCTCGTAAAGCAGATCCGTCTTCAGCAGGGTCCCGTCCAGGTCCACGACTAGCGGAAGGGTATCCTTGCCAGAGTGATCTGCTGCGGCGTTGAAAGCCATCGCGCCCGCACATTGTAGAAGTAAAAGGGAGGCCGCGGTCCGCAGCCGGAGCAGGTACTAACATGGAACGGCTCAGACCTGTCAAGGATCGGGGGAATGGCCGCCACGGGAACCGCGCAATCCGGCTTGGCAGCCGGCGGACGGGTATGTTAACGCCTGACCGATCCGCCGCCGCCGCAGTGCGGCAACGACTCCGCCGCCACGGCGCGGCCATGAAAACGGCGTCCCCCATGTCCGACCGCACGAGCCTGCCCCTCTCCCGACCGGCCACCGCAGGGTATGTGACGGCGCCGCCGCTCCTGCTGGCGGCGGCCGCGATCCTGATGGTCCTGAGGACGCCCGCCGTGCTGACCGGCGGCCGCTTCTGGGCGGAGGAGGGCGTGGTCTACTTCCGCGACGCCCTGCTGGGGAGCTGGTACGACGCCCTGCTGGCGCCGCGGGTCGGCTATTTCTCGGCCTTCAACAAGATCGCCGCCCTGGCGGCGACGGCGGTGCCGCTCGAACTGGCGCCGCTGGTCACCGTCTATGCCGCCCTGGCCGTGCAGTTGACGGTGCTGTGGTTCGTCGCCGTGTCGGACGCCTTTTCCCGGCCGATGGCCCGGCTGCTCGGCGTGGCGGTCGTGCTGTTCGCCGTCCCGAGCGAGGAGGTCTGGCTGAACACCATCAACAGCCAGTTCTACTTCGCGACGGGCGCCGCTCTCCTTCTGGTGACCTCGCCCGGCGCGATCCCGACGCCCCTGCGCCTGGGCTTCCTGGCGCTCGCCGGCGCCACCGGGCCGGTCAGCGCCTTCCTGGCCCCCCTGTTCGCCTGGAAGGCCTGGCGGCGGCCGTCGCGTCTCGCCTATGCGGAACTCGCCATCATCGGGCTGTGCGCCGTGGTCCAGGCCTGGCTGGTCGCCCGCGGCCTGCTGGAGGGGCAGCGCGCCGGCTCCTTCCAGATCAAGGCCCTGATCTGCACCTTCGGCATCAAGCTGATCGCCCTGCCGTGGCTGGGGACCCAAGCCAACGCCATGGCCGCGGCCTTCCTCTCCGCCCAGGACCACATGGCGCACTACAGGACCGCCGCCGTGCTGGCCGGGGTCGGCGGCCTGGTCGCCGTGGTCGTCGCCAGCCACCCCGTGTCCCGCATGCTGACGGCGGCGGCGGCGGCGCTCGCGGTTCCATCCTTTGCCGGCGCCTTGGGAGCCGACCCCTGGCTCCTCGTCCTGCCTCTGGTCGGCGGGCGTTATGCCTATGCCCCGAATGCGCTCATGGGGCTGGCGGTCCTGGTGGTCCTGATGTCCCCGCTGGCCGCCCGCTGGCGCCGGGGGCTCGCCCTTGCCCTGCTGGCCGGCTTCCTGGTCCACGGCGTCACCTATTTCACCAAGGAGAACGGGATGTTCTCCGGACCGGACTGGCGGAGCGAGGTTGCGAACTGGCGGGCCGATCCATCCAGAACGACCATCGGCATCTGGCCCTCCGGCTGGCATGTCTCCCTCCCGCACGACCATCCCGCCGCGGCAGGACGCTAACGACTCGCGCAGGAAGCCCTGTACGTCCGATGGAGGGATCTTCCGCTGCATAAAACGGCGTACGCTATAATGCGCAATTGCTTTGCCTGTATCTAGAACGATAATATTAAGACTCTAGCCTGAAGCGTTAATCCCGCCTGGGGCTGGCACACCGGCAAAGACCGCCCGCGAGGGCGGTCTTTGTTGTTTGACGGAACGGCCGCGTGGGGAGCCTTCAGCGCCCACCGAGAACCTCCCGCACCCGATGGAGCAGACTGCCGCCGCGGAAGAGGTGGCCGGGCAGGCCGGCGGCCTCCGCTGCCTGAAGGTCGGTGGCCGTGTCGCCGATGACGAAGCTGCCGGCGGGCTCGACCGGCCAATGCCGCATCAGGTCGAGGATCATGCCGGGGGCCGGCTTTCGCCAGTCGGAGGGGCGGCGGTAGGCTTCGACCGTGCCCTCGGGATGGTAGGGGCAGTAGCGGATGTCGTCGAGATGGGCACCCCGACGCCGCATCGCCTCGCCCATCCAGCCGTGCAGGGCGCGGACCGCCTGCTCGTCGTAATAGCCGCGCGCGACGCCGGACTGGTTGGTGATCAGGAAGACGTAGTAGCCGCGGTCGTTCAGCAGCTTGATCGCGTCGACGGCGCCCTCGACCCATTCGAAATGGCCGCGGTGGTGGACATAGCCGTGATCGACGTTCAGCACCCCATCGCGGTCGAGGAAGGCGGCCGGCCGGCGTGTCCAGCGCGGCAGCAGTTCCTGCGCCCGCCCCAGATCCTCGGGGATCCCGATGTCGATGAAGGCTCCATCGTAGCAACGCCCGGCGAGCCGCCCGTCCGCCGCCAGCCCCGGCAGCACGTCGCGTTCCAGCGAGCAGGGGGTACTGGCGATCCGCTCCAGCAACGCCCGGCGCATCCAGTAGATGCCGCCGTTGATGACCGCCTCCCCGCCGCCGGCGGGACGTTCGGCGAAGGCGGTGATGCGGCCGCCCGCCAGTTCCACCGTGCCGTAGCGTCCGGCATCGGCGATCCGCCGCAGCGCCACCCGGGCGAGGGGCCGCTCCCCGTTCTCCGTCTCGTCGGCACCCGGCAAGGCGAGGTCGAGAAGGTTCAGATCGAAGAAGGAGTCGCCGTTCAGCAGCAGGAACTCCTCGTCCAGCGCATCGCGTGCCTGCAGAAGGGCGCCGCCGGTACCGGCCGGCTCCGGTTCCAGCAGGCAGGAGAGGATGGGGCCGAAGCGGCTGGCGTCGTGGCAGTAGCCGGCGATCCGCTCGCCGCGGTAGCCGCCCAGCAGCAGCACCCGCTCGAAGCCGAACCGGGCGAGATTGCCGACGAGATGATCGAGGAAGGGCCGTCCGGCGACCGTCACCAGCGGTTTGGGCGTGTCGCGCGTCCGCTCGCCGAGCCGGGTGCCCAGCCCGCCGGCCAGGATCACGCATTGCCTCGGGGGCGGCGAACCGGAGGGGCAGGGGGCCGCCGTCACAGGAAGGCCGTCTCCACCAGCTCGCACAGCATGTGGCCTGCAGCGATGTGCATTTCCTGGATGCGCGGCGTGTCGGTCGACGGAACGCGGATGCAGACGTCGCACAGTTCCGCCATACGGCCGCCGCCGGCTCCGGTCAGACCGACCGTGCGCAGGCCGAGCGCCCTGGCCGCCTCCAGTGCCGCCACCACGTTGCGGCTGTTCCCGCTGGTGGAGATGCCGACCAGCACGTCGCCGGCGCGGCCCAGCGCGCGCACCTGCCTGGCGAAGACCTCGTCATAGGAATAGTCATTGGCGATGGCGGTCAGGGCGGAGCTGTCGACCGTCAATGCGACGGCGGCCAGCGGCGGCCGGTCGTGCAGGTAGCGCCCGGTCAGTTCAGCCGCGAGGTGCTGGCTGTCGGCCGCCGAGCCGCCGTTGCCGCAGAACAGCACCTTTCCGCCGCCTCGCAACCCTTCGATCATCAGTCCGGCGGCGACGGCCACCGGGCCGGTCTGTTCGGCGAAGGCCGCGAAGTTCCGGGAGGTTTCCAGGAAGGCATCGCGGATGCGGTCGGCGGTGGGGATGTTCATGCGGAAGTCCAGGGGCGGTTCATGGAAGGAGGGCTTGCGAAAACCGATCCTTATATGATGCCGACGCGCTGCCACACCGGCATTTTTATCGGCAGCATGGCGGAGAGGATGCCGACGAGCCGCTCGCGCATCCGGGACGGCTCGGTGATCGGGGCGCCGTTCTCGTCCAGCACGGAACGGCCGAGCGCCTGCAGGCACGTCGTCGCGAAGCCGGCGAGTGCCCAGCTGTCGACCGGCTGGCCGGCCAGCAGCCCGGCCAGCACGATCCGCTCCAGCGTATCGGCCTGCAAGCCGGTCCCGATCACCGGCGCCGTCAGATAGAACAGCGTCTCATCGATCAGCATGCGCCGGGCAATGGCCTGGTTCAGCCGCGCACCGGCCGCCCGGCTCTCGGCGGACGGGGAGGGCAGCAGGGGGGCGGCATGGTTGATCGAGACCAGCAGGGACAGGAAGCGCGAGATCGTGCCGAAGTCGTGGCGTGCGAGGTCCGGCCGGGCCTCGATTTCGGCGAGGCTGGGCGTACCGGCGGCGAGCGCGTCGTGGATGGCGCCGAGCGACGGATCGTGGCGCAGTTCCCCCAGCGGGATCGGGATGGACAGGGTGGCTGCCTCGCGCGGGACCAGCAGGGTGAAGCGCAGCCGGCGCAGCTCCTCCTCCGTCTCGCGCCGGGCCATCCGCTCGGCACCGCGGACGAAGATGTCGCGGCGGAACACCTGGTTCATCGCGAAGTCGCGGGCCGTCTCCGCCAGGGCCGGGTCGGCGATCTCCGCCAGGATGGCCCGCAGGTCCGGCTTTACCGCCAGCTCGTCGATGTTGTGCGAGATCGTCGCCGAGCAGCCATAGGACAGCTTCGCCCGCTCCAGATCCTTCACCACCTGGGCGTGGGCCAGCGGCTCCCAGTGGGTGTTGAGATATTCATGGGTCAGGTAGCGGCGATCCTGGTTGCCGATGGTGGCAAGATGCTGGGCCGCCGCCGGGTTGGCGGCGAAATAGCCGGCGCCGGCCTGGTTCAGCCGGCCGAGGAAGTCCAGCGCCGCATCGAACTGGCGGTCGCTGCGCCCCGGATTGGCCGCCGCATGGGCCAGCATCAGCCGTTGCAGCGGCATCATCGGCGACCAGCCTGGCTGGGCGTTGTAGCTGACGTAGACGATGCCGCCCGGCTTCAGCAGCCGCGCCAGGATGTCGACAAGCGCCTGCCGGTTGTCCGGGCTGATCCAGCTGTAGACGCCGTGCAGGGTGATGAAGTCGAAGCCGTCCTCCTCCCCCGCCCGTTCTGCCGCGGCCGCCGCGTCCCGGAAGCTCTGCTCACGGAAGCTGACGTTGGAGAGCCCCGCCTCCTCGGCCAGCCGCCGGGCGCCGGCAATGTGAAGGGGATTGAAGTCGATGCCGACGAACCGGCCTTGCGGATGGCATGCCGCCAGCATGTTCAGGGTCACCCCCTGGCCGCAGCCCAGCTCGCAATAGCGGAAGGGCCGGTCGAGCGGCGGCGTCCGGATGCCGTTCAGCAGGCAGACGTAGCTGAGGTAGCCCGGCGAGATTTCGCGGTAGAAGCCGTGGGTATAGGCGATATCCGAGTTGTAGCCGTCGCTCCAGGCCGTCATCGCGGGGTCCTTCCGTTAACCAGATCGTCCATCAGGGCCATGTGACGGGGCAGGGTGACGGTGTGCAGGTCGTAATTCTCCACCACCGTCCGGCGTGCCCGCTCGCGGATGTCCTGCATGCGGTCGGGATGGCTCAGGGCCTCGTCGATCCGGTCGGCGAGCGCCGCACCGTCGAAGAAATCAACCAGAAGCCCGTTCTCGCGGTCGCGGATGACCTCCTGCACGGGGGCGGTGGCGGAGCCGATCACCAGGCAGCCGGTGGCCATGGCCTCCAGGAAGGACCAGGACAGGACGAAGGGATAGGTCAGATAGATGTGAGCCGAAGAGACGCGCAGCAGGGTGAGGAAGGTTCCGTAGGGCACCTTGCCGAGGAAATGCACCCGCTCCCGGTCGATTCCCCGGCCGACCTCCTCCAGCATGATCTCGCGGAAGCTCCGGCCGTCCGGCGCCTGCTGGCCGTAGCTGACCTCGTCACCGCCGACGATCAGCACCTGCGCCCGGGGGCGGCGCTTCAGGATGCCGGGCAGGGCGCGCATGAAGACGTGGAAGCCGCGGTAAGGCTCCAGATTGCGGGCGACGTAGGTGATCACCTCGTCCCGCGGGGTCAGGGTCGTGCCGTTCGGCAACCGGATCCAGGCCTCCGGCTCCGGCCGGACGATGGCGGTGTCGACACCTTCATGGATGACGCTGATGCGGGCGCGCATGTAGTCGGGATAGAGCGACCACTGCCATCGCGTCGGCGCCTGCCCCCAGTCGGCGGCCGCGAAGCCCAGCGTGTTGATGACGTTCTTGGTGCGCACCCGCGGCCCGTCGTTGGGCGTTACCGGCAGGGACGGATCAAAGCCGATATCGGCGCCGTGCAGGTGGTAGAAGAACTCGAAATAGGCCAGCAGGGGCACGTCCGGCCAGACGTCCTTCATGTAGAGGGTCTCGCCCCAGCCGTTGTGCCCGATCATGATGTCCGGTCGGAAGCCATCGTTCTTCAGCTTCCGACAGGCCTCGAAGACGCTTTGCCCGAAGACGACCGCCTGCTCCAGTTCCTGGATGTAATGGTGGGTGGTCGGTCGCGGCGTGCGGAAGGGCTGGTAGACGACCCGTTCCACGTTGGGAATCTGGACAGGATTTTCCTGCGAGATGAACACCACCCGGTTGCCCGGCTGCGCGGCCAGATGCTGGACGATGTGCTGATATTGCCCCGGAAAGTTCTGGTGAACGAAGAGATAGTTCATCGCGTGTCGTCGATTCCGCAGGAAGCGCCCCGGACAGGGCCGTTACGGTCGGGCCGGCATCCTCGCCGTCGCGGCCGGGTTCAGCCGGCGGCGTCCGGACCGAGGCCGATGACCTCCATCACCCTCGCCGGGGCAGGAGGGCGAAAGGCCTTGACCTGCAGTTCATAAGCGATCGCCCGGCGCCAGATCGCGACGGGTTCGAAGCCTGCCTCCTGCAGGACCCGCCCCAGGACCTTGGGCGTGAAGCCGGTGCGGTGCGCCATGAAGTGGTTTCCGGCGGCGATCGCCGCCCCGAAGCCGAAGATGATGTCGAGCGGCGAGACCGGCCCGACGCTCGACATGTAGAGCGGATCGTCCAGGCGATCCTCGGCCACGATCTGGGCGATCGCCTGCAGGTCGGGAACGAACAGCATCAGCATGCCGCCGGGGCGCAGGACCCGCAGGAACTCTCCCAGCGCCCCCGGCACCTCGTGCGCATGGAGGTGCTCCAGGTTGTGCGACGACCAGACGGCGTCCATGCTCCCGTCCGGGATGGGCGACATGTCCGTCATCGATGCGACGACGTCCGGCCCGACCCCCGGGTCGATGTCGAGCCGGACCTCCTGCCAGGTCTCCGCCGGGAAGAGCGGGCCGATGGCGCTGGTGCCACGAGGCCCGCAGCCGACATTGAGCACCGTCTTGCGCATCGATGCCCCCCGGGCCGTCTTGTCCGTCGTCTGGGAAAGGGACTGAATCATCGCCCAGGAGCCGGCTGGGTTCAGAGGAAGCCCGGCCGCAGACCGGCCTGCTTCTCCACGATGCGCAGCAGGATGCCTTCCAGGGGATCGCCGATGGCGTCGGACCGGCAGGGGGTGCCGTTCAGGCCGGGAGCGGAGCGGTGGCCGCTGACGAACGCGCCCTCATAGTGGCAGTCGAACCGCTCGGCGGCGGCACCGCGCAGGCGGATCGAGAAGCCGATCAGCGGCGTGCCGAGGCCGCGGCTGCCGCACATGTTGCCGCCGGAGATCCAGGGGGTCTCCCAGCCGTTGGCCGTCAGGCCCTTGTACTCGATGTCCTCGGGAGCGAGGCCTTCCACCGGGGTGATGGAGAAGGCTTCGATCCACTGCCGCTGGCCGACGCAGCCGGCCCAGTTGCCATCGGCGAAGCGCATATCGCCCTGGCGCTGGATGTGGGCCAGGATCTCGGTCCGCGGCGGCCGGGTGATCTGGAGAGGAGCCTGCTGCGGTACCGGTGCCGGACCGATGGGCATCGGAGCCGCCGGCATGGAAGCGGCCTGGGAGATCGGGGCGGCCTGCGGGGCAACCGCGTCGTCGATACGCGCGACCTGCAGGTTCAGCAAGGCGTTCGGCCGGTCGACATGCTTGTAGGAGGTGAGGACCACGTTGGCGGTCCCGCCCGAAACCTTGATGATGACCACGTCGCCCGGCTTGGTCAGCCAGTTGCCCGGCGCCGTTCCGATCATCTCTACATCGGTTCCCGCCGCCGCGTTGGGGGCGGCGGCCAGTTGCACGCTCGGCAGCGGGAAATCGCCGACGACCGCGGCGCCGCCGCCATTCGTTACGATCAGGGAGTAGAAGCCGGGCGTCAAAGCAAGGGTCTGGGCCGTGGCTTTGATCTGGCTGGACTGTGCAGCTTCAGCGGGCGCAGCGCTACCGAACATCGACGATACTCCACGGGAACGGAAGGTTGGGCGGTGGCGGTCCGGCATGTCCGGCGCGGCCAGGCCGCCGGGTCCAGGACCCGGCCGGACGGGAACGGGTGGATCGATTGCTACGCCAGACAGCGTATGAGCGTCAAGGAGACCCAGGAGCGCATCATTGATTGCCGACGCATCCAGCGACGGAGGCAGAAGATGGCCGCCATGGGCGCGGATTCGCTCGCCGAGCGCACCCAGATCGAAGGCGGCGACCTGGAGCCCGGAGCGCCAGGCGGTCGACAGGGCGTAGCACCAGGTTTCCGGCGAGATGGAGGGCAGGAAGGCAAGGTGGGCGCCCTGCGCCCGCACCAGATCGACCGCCTCCTCCTCGTGGAAGCGACCGACCACGAAGGCCCGGCCGGTGGCGAACAGCGGCGGGTCCTCCTCGGTGAAGCCGACCACCACGAACTCCAGCGGCAGGTCGCGCGCCGCCGCGTCCCGCGCGCAGGCCAGCAGGATCTCGTAGCCCTTCTGGATGCCGACGGCACCGATGGTGCAGATGCGCCATCGGCCCTCGCGGGTGCGCGGCGGCCGGGGGCCGGGAACCGGAACCACCGTCTCCCAGGGTGTGACGGTGACAGGGCGGGGCTGGATATGGCGCAGCAGGCGGTCGGCCACGTCACGCGTCGGCACCGTGATCCGCCGCGCTCCGGCGGCCAGATGGCGGCTGCGCCGGCGGAGCGCGGTCACCGTCAGGTCCGGGTCGAAACGGTCCCGTGGATCGGCGGTGCAGCGCTCGCAGGCGGCGAGGTCCGGTTCGCCGCAATAACGGCCGCCGCCGTCCACCAGGTTCACGCGGGGGCAGATCAGGCCATAGTCATGGACGACGAGGTCGTATGGCACCCCGAGCCGTCCCGGCAGATCGAGCACCAGAGGGTCATGGCCCATCAGGTGGTGGAACTCCACCGCCGCGACGCCGGCCTGCCGCAGGGCGGACACGAGTTCCGCGAACTCGGTGCGGGTGCGGAACGTCAGGTCGTGCAGGTCGGGGCGGGCGTCCACCACGATCCGGCAGCGCCGCTCGGCCGGGAGCGGTGCGGGGGACGCGCGTCTGTCGTCGCCTTTCCCTTCTCCGTCCCGCCTTTTCGCATCCCGCTCGTCCCCGGCCTCCTCATCCTCGTCGGTCTCGGGCACGAGGCGCAGAACCCGCCGGCCCTCCGCGCGCAGGGCGGCGCTGCGTTCCTCCACGAAGCGGGCGACGCCGCCGCGGCCACCCAGCGTGACCAGCAGGATGGCCTGGTGGTCCGGTCCGGCCGTCCAGCGGGCAAGGTCGAGCCGCCGCCGCGCCGCCATCAGCGGGTCGTCCTTGATGAAGGCGCGCACCAGCGCATCGTATCCGGGGTGCAGGCTCTCCAGAAGCCGGCCGTTGCGGGCGCCGAGGATGGTCTTGTGGCGACCGAAGGAGCGGCCGCCGACATGCGCGACGAAGACGTCGGCCGCGGCGACATGGCGCCAGCCCCGCTGCCGGGCGCGCAGGCAGAAGTCGTTCTCCTCGCCGTACCCCCGTCCGAAGAGACGCTCCTCCAGCAGCCCGGTCTCCTCCAGGCAGTCATGCCGGATATAGGTGCAGAAGCCGACCGCGGTCGGCAACTCCACCCGCAGGCCGGCATTCACGGTGGCGGCGATCCGGTCGAGCGCCTGTGTCCCGGCGGATGTCGGCGCCGGCGGCCGCTTCTGCCCGGAAGGATAGCTGAGGATCGTCGCGTCGTTGGACAGGGGCGTCACCGTACCGATGTCGGGGGCCGACCATGCTGCGGCCCGCAGCCGGACCAGCCAATCGCCGGCGACCAGCGTGTCCGCGTTGAGCAGCACGACGTCCCGCTTGGCCCGCACCCCGTCGAAATGCGACTTCAGCCCGCGGTTGACGGTGGCCGGAAAGCCGAGGTTGCGCTCGTTGCGCAGCAAGGTGATTCGCCCTTCGGCCGCAAGAGCGTCGAGGTCGCGGGCGAGGTCCGGTTCGGGAGTGGCGTCGTCGACCACGACGATCTCGCAGGGCAGGCCCGCCACCGTGGCGAGGACCGCATGCAGGCAGGCCAGTGTCTCCGACCGGCCCCGGTAGACCGGGATCACCACGTCGATGGCGGCGGGGGGGCGCAGGCTGCGGCCCGGGCGGGCAGGTGGTGGAAGGACGGGAGCCGGCAGCCGGATTGCCCGGTTCGGGCCGGGCCAGGGCAGGGGGCTGCCGGCGAGCGGAGTATCGCCCGCCCCCGCGGTAACCTGCAGCAGGCCGGGGGTCAGCGACGTCTTCTCCAGGTCGAGGAGAAAGCCGTACTTCCCGTCCTCCATTCCGAAGTCCCCGGGAGCCTCGATCGGGCGGTCGGCGGCGAAGGTCACGGATCGGCCGGTGGAGTCGCCGACCCGTACGGCCACCTGCCGTGGGGGATCACCGGGACACCAGGCCCAGCCGGACAGGACGCTGCCTTCCAGCACGGCGCTTCCCTCGACCGGAGCGCAGCGCAGGGGGCGCAGGGGAGACCCCAGCAGCGGCACGCCGCTCAGGGTGAGAGCCAACTCCTCTCCCTCCGTTGTCGCGTCGAGCGGGACGGCAAAGCGGAAGAGGCCCTGCGGCCCGCCGGATCGTCCGAAACGCTGCAGGAAGGCAGGCAGGGCAAGCGCCAGAAGCGGTCCGTGCGGCGAATCGATGCGTAGCACCGAATCCGCGGAAATCCCCTCCTTCACGGACAAGGCGCCGGTGATGCACAGGTCCGGATCGGCTGCCGCCCAGCCGACCGTCATGCCGGAAAGCACCGTATGCTCGGCCAGGTCGGCCAGCAGGGGTGCGATGGCCGGCGGAAAGCGGTGGAGCAGGCGGGCGACCAGCGGCAGCAGCCGGTCCTGGCTGCCGAGACGGGCCAGTGCCTGTGCCAGGGCGATCGACGCGGTCGGGGTGACCGCCTGTTCAGCTTGGTTCTCCAGCAGGGCGACGGCCTCGGCGGGGCGCCCTGCGGCAGTCAGAAGGGCACCGTGAAAGGCCTTGAGGGCGATGTCGTTGGGGGCGAAGCGCGCAGCCCGCCCGGACCAGCGCAACGCTCCGTCGAGATCGTCGCGGGCGAAGGCGCAGCGGGCCAGGCCGGTCGCTCCTTGAACATGGGAGTCCTCGTCCGCCAGCAAAGCGCGGGCGACGTCCTCGGCTTCGGCGACTCGGTCGGCGTCGAGCAGCCGGTCGAGCTGCTGCCGGGATGCCTGATCCTTCAAATCCAGAGGAACTTGCATAGGAGTGAGGATCCCTTCCGGGCACCGGGCCACCGCATCCGCCCTGGAGAGGAATCGGCCGACGGAAAGGCGGAATCGATGGGAACGGACCTGCGACCGGGGAAGAAGGCCGTTGATATAAAAATGGACCCGCCGATTGCTCGGCAGGTCCATAAGGCATGTGCAGGGGTTTTTATTAGACCGCGAAGCTGCTGGCCGTCAGACCAGTGACGCCGGCGATCGTGATCTGCGTACCGTCGCTGAGCGAGATCACCGAGCTGCCGCCGGTGACCGTGACGCTGCTGGCAACCTGGGCGGCGGTCATGCCGTAGCCCTGGACCGCGATGAGGTCGGTGCCGGCCTTGAAGTCGCCGATGATGTGCTTGCCGCCGCCGAAGACCGTGCTGAACACGAAGACGTCGTTGCCGTCACCGCCGAACAGCGTGTCGTTGCCGACGCCGCCGATGAGGGTGTCGTTGCCGGCGAAGCCGCCGATGACGACGTTGGCGGACTTGCTGGTGCCACCGATCAGCACGTCGTTGCCACCGCCGCCAGCGATGGTGGTGTTGCCCGAGCCGCCGAAGATGGTGTTGTTGCCGGCCGCGGCGGCGATGGTGGTGTTGCCCTGGCCGCCGGTGATCAGGTTGTTGCCACTGGTGACGAAGAGCGTGGAGTTACCAGTACCGGCACCGATGGTGGCGTTACCGCCTGCAGCAAAAACGGTATCATTGCCGGCGGCAAAAATCCGGTTGTTGCCGCCGACAGCCACGATGGTGTTGTTGCCTTCACCAGCGGTCAGCACATTGTTGCCGGCCGCAGCAACGACCGTGTCCGACCCCGTACCGCCCAGGATGGTGGCCGCACCGTTGCCCGTGGCGGAAGTGCCGAGAAGCTGGCCACCCGTGCCACCGACCAGGGTCTGGCCAATGCCGGTACCCGCCTGCAGGACAGTCCCAGCCTTGTCGTTGGCGACGAGCAGGTTGTTGTTGCCCGCACCGCCGAGCAGGGTTACTGCGCCGGCAACCGTGGACGCGATCAGGGCGACGCCGGAAGCGGTTCCGGGATCCACAGGGCTGGCGGCGCTGGTCACCAGCAAGGGGGTGCTGGTCAGATTGGCCGAGTTCACCAGGCTGGTGTTCTTGATGATCGCACCCGCAAGGGTGGACGTGTCGGTGGCATTGGTGATGCCACCAGTGATCGTGGACGAAACTGCCATGTTTTGAAACCCCCGCCAAAGTGGCTAAAGCTTTGAGCCTTGTGGCACACACTAGGCTCGATATCATCGGTATGCCCAATTTGCAAGTGCGGAATGAAACAGCCCAATCGGATACCCTGCCCAGGGCACGCGCCGCTTAAGTGGTACACAAACAAACCGAATTCGCCCAATGGACAATAACCGCGGATCCTGCAAAACATTCCGACACATAATGTGCCGGTGGATCTGCCCGGCCTCTTTGGGGAAGATGCACTGTATCCGGTTCCGCGCCGCGCACTGAACGTTCCAAGGAAATCGGACCGCACCTGCGGGTCCGGCCTGCCTCCGGCCGCCCCGCCCGCTACGGCTCGCCGCCCCTGGTCTCCAGAAAACGCCGCCGCCGTGCCATTGTCAGAAGAAACACCACCCGCGGCCATGCGTATCCTGCTGCTCACCCGTTACAGCCCGATGGGGCCCAGCAGCCGTATCCGGCACTACCAGTTCCTGCCGGCTCTCGCCGAGGCGGGACTGTCGGTATCGGTGGCCCCCTTGCTGCCGGACTCCTATCTGGAGGCGCTGTACGCCGGCAAGCCGCGCTCGCCCCTGCGCATCGCCGCCGCCTACGCCGACCGGCTACGCCACATGGCCGGGCTGTGCCGGTTCGACCTTCTGTGGATCGAGAAGGAACTCCTGCCCTGGCTGCCCTATGGAATAGAGAGCTGGTTCCTGCGGAATGCGCCGCCCTACATCGTCGATTTCGACGACGCCTGGTTCCATCATTATGACCGCAGCCGCTGGCCGCTGGTCCGGCACCTCCTGGGGCGCAAGCTCGACCGGGTGATGCGCCGGGCGGCCCTGGTCACCGCGGGCAACGCCTATCTTGCCGACCGCGCCGCCGCGGCGGGGGCCCGGGCGGTGGAGATCCTGCCGACCGTGGTGGACCTCGACCGCTATCCACTACCGCCTCCGGCACCGGCCGACGGACCGGCGGTGGTCGGCTGGATCGGTTCGCCGATGACCGATCACTACCTCAGCCTGATCGCCGGGCCGCTGCGGCGACTCGAGGCGGAAACCGGGGCGCGGCTGAGTCTGGTGGGGGCCAACCCCAAGGTCCTGTACGGCCCTTCCACCGATCACCACCCCTGGAGCGAGGACAGCGAGGCGGGGCATATCGCCGCGTTCGACATCGGCATCATGCCGCTCGACGACACGCCCTGGGAGCAGGGCAAGTGCGGCTACAAGCTGATCCAGTACATGGCCTGCGGCAAGCCGGTGATCGCCTCGCCGGTGGGAGTCAACCGCGACATCGTGGAGCATGGCGTCAACGGCTTCCTGGCCGAGACGCCGGACGAGTGGCTGGAGGCGCTGCGTCGCCTGGCCAGGGATCCCGGCCTGCGGTCCCGGATGGGTGCGGCCGGCCGCGCCAAGGTGGAGGCGCAGTACTCCCTGGCCGTCACCGCCCCACGGTTGGTCGGGCTGCTGCGCGCCGCCGCCGCCGGCTGACGGATGGTCGCCGGAAGGGACTCGACGATGCGCTTTCCGGCACTGCCGCTGGACACCCGAGCGCAAAGTCTGGCAACGTTCCTACCTTGCCGTCTTATATCTTTCGGGTTCCATGGCCGTTTTCGATCCTCAGGAAGCCGCATCCGCCGCCGCATGGCTGTCCGCCGGGCTGGGCGAGTTCTCCGACCGCTCGGTGCTGGTGACCGGCGGAACCGGGTCCTTCGGGTCCCGCTTCGTCCGCACCCTGCTGGAGCGCGCCAGTCCGCGCCGCGTCATCGTCTTCTCGCGCGACGAGTTCAAGCAGTACGAGATGCAGCAGTCCCTGCCGGCCGAATGGCTGCCGCGGCTGCGCTTCTTCATCGGCGACGTGCGCGACCGCGGGAGGCTTGACCTTGCGATGCGGGAGGTCGACCTGTGCATCCACGCGGCGGCGCTGAAGCATGTGCCGACGGCCGAATACAACCCGATGGAGTGCATCCACACCAACGTCTACGGTGCGGAGAACGTGGTCCATGCGGCGATCCGCAACGGCGTCCGGCGGGTGATCGCGCTGTCCACCGACAAGGCGGCCAACCCCATCAATCTCTACGGCGCCAGCAAGCTGGCCTCCGACAAGATCTTCATCGCGGCCAACAACCTGTCCGGCTCGGTCGGCACCCGCTTCTCGGTGGTGCGCTACGGCAACGTGGTGGGGTCGCGCGGCAGCGTGGTGCCCTATTTCCGCAAGCTGATCGCCGAGGGGGCCGACAGCCTGCCGATCACCGACGAGCGGATGACCCGCTTCTGGATCACGCTGCAGCGCGGGGTGGAATTCGTCGTCTCCTGCGCCGCCCTGATGCGCGGCGGCGAGATCTTCGTGCCCAAGATCCCCAGCATGCGCATCGTCGACCTCGCCCGCACCATGGCCCCGCACCTGCCGCAGAGGGTGGTCGGCATCCGGCCGGGCGAGAAGCTGCACGAGGTGATGATCACCGAGGACGACTCCCGCCAGACCGTGGAGCTGTGCGACCGCTACGTGATCGAGCCGGCCTTCTCCTGGTGGAAGCACGAGCCTTATGTGGAGCTGGGCGCCCGGACGGTGCCCGACGGCTTCCGCTATGCCAGCGACAGCAACGACCTCTGGCTGGAAGGGGAGGAGCTGACCAGCCTCCTGGCGGAGACGGCGTGACCGGCGCGCCCTTCCTGCCCTACGGCCGCCAGTCGGTCGATGAGGACGACATCGCCGCCGTGACGGCCGTGCTGCGCGGCGACTGGCTGACCCAGGGGCCGGCGGTGGAGGCGTTCGAGACGGCGCTCGCCGAACGGCTGGCGGTGCCGCATGCCGTCGCCTGCGCCACCGGGACGGCGGCCCTGCACCTCGCGGCGCTCGCCCTGGATCTCGGCCCGGGCGACGCGGTGGTGGTGCCTTCCCTCACCTTCCTCGCCACCGCCAGCGTCGTCCATCATGCCGGGGCGGAGGTCGCCTTCGCCGACGTCGATCCGGCGACCGGCCTGATGGGCGTGCCGCAGGCCGAGGAGGCCATCGCCCGGGCCGAGGCCGCCGGGCTGCGCGTCCGCGCCCTGTTCCCCGTCCATTACGCCGGGCAGGCCGCCGACATGGCGGGGCTGGGGGCGCTCGCCGACAGCCGCGGGCTGGCCGTGGTGGAGGATGCCTGCCACGCGCTGGGCAGCGTCACCCGGAGCGGCGGCGGCGAGGAGGTGCCGGTCGGCGCCTGTGCCGACGGGACGATGACCGCCTTCTCCTTCCATCCCGTCAAGACCATCGCGGCCGGCGAGGGCGGCGCGGTCACCACCGCCGACGCGCGGCTCGCCGAACGGATGCGGGTGCTGCGCAGCCACGGCATGACGCGCCATCCGGCCCCGCTCGCCGACCCGGACGCCGGCTTCGACGCCGACGACTCGCCCAATCCCTGGTATTACGAGATGGCGGAGCCGGGCCACAATTACCGGCTGACCGATATCCAATGCGCGCTCGCGCTCAGCCAGCTCGGCCGGCTCGACCGCTTCGTGGCGCGCCGACGCCGGCTCGCCGAGCTCTATGCGGAGCGTCTGGCGCCGCTGGCCCCCGCCGTCCGGCCGCTGGGGCGCGTGCCCTGGTGCCGTCCGGCCTGGCATCTCGCCGTGGCGCTGATCGACTTCGCCGGGCTCGGCCGCTCCCGCGCCGCGGTGATGCACGGCCTGCGGGAGCGCGGCATCGGAACCCAGGTCCACTACATCCCGGTCCACCGCCAGCCCTTCTGGCGCCGGCGGCTGGAGGGGCTGGCGCTGCCGGGGGCCGACGCCTTCTACGCCGCCGCCCTGTCGCTGCCCCTGTTCCCCGACATGGCGGACGGCGACGTCGACCGGGTGGCCGGCGCGCTCGCCGCGGAGCTGGGGCTCTGACCGGCCGCCCGTCGGGCGGCCGGGCTCGGGATCAGTCGATCTTCAGATAGGCCGGATCCAGCGCGCCGTGGCGGAAGGGAATCCAGTCCTTGTGGTCCGGGCGGTACTGCAGGCCGTAGGGGTTCGTGAAGAAGATGCGGGCCAGCGGCTGCCCGCCCTCGCGGCCGGTGCGCTCGCGGTCGATCAGCGGCGACGGGGAGAAGACTTTGTCCCACAGCTCGGCATTGTCCACCTCGCGCCCCGCGTTCTTGACATAGTCGCGGGCGGCGTCGCTGAGCTGCCAGGCCTCTTCGACCATCGCGTAGTAATCGGGGGTTCCCTCGGCCATGTTCCGCTCTCTCTCGCTTGCCATCGATTAGGCTGCCCAACCCCTCTCTCCTAACCCGGCGGGGCCATGCTCGGAAAGCTGAAATCCGGCCGGAGCCGACAGCGGGCAGGTTTCCCTCCGGTCCGCAGGGGGGCCTTTCTCTTGCGACGCAGGGGGGGTTGCGCTAAAGAGCGTCCACGGTTCAGCCGCTTGGAGTGGCCCGTCGCCGGCGGGCCGGCACACGGACCGAGCCGGCCCGCCGGCACAGGGACCGAGAGATAAGGGGGCCTCTTGCATCCGCGTTACCGCCAGACGTGCCGCGTTTGCGGCTCGACGAAGCTGAAGCCGGTGATCGATCTCGGCGATCAGTATCTGCAGGGGTCGTTCGTCAAGCCGGGCGTCCTGATGCCGCCGACGCGCAAGCTGCCGACGCAGCTCGTCCTGTGCGACGTGACGCAGGACGAGCATGCCTGCGGGCTGCTGCAGCTTGCCCACAGCTTCCCGCCGGAGATCCTCTACGCCAACTACTGGTACCGCTCCGGCACCAACGCCACGATGCGCACCCACCTGCACGGCATCGTCGACAGCGTGATGGGGCTGATCGGGACGCCGGCCCCCACCGTGCTCGACATCGGCTGCAACGACGGCACGCTGCTGTTCCACTATCCCGACGGCACCACGCGCTACGGCGTCGACCCCTCCGACATCGCCAACGAGATCGCCGACCGCGCCACCGTGGTCAACACGGTCTTCCCCTCCGAGCAGGCGCTCGCCGTCCTGCCCAAGGGCGGGCTGGACGTCGTCACCTCCATCGCCATGTTCTACGACCTGGAGGACCCGGTCGGCTTCGCCTCGGCGATCGCCGGCCTGCTGAAGCCGGAGGGCGTCTGGGTCTTCGAGATGTCCTACCTGCCGCTCATGCTGATCCAGAACTCGTTCGACACGGTGTGCCACGAGCATCTGGAATACTACAGCCTGTCGGTGCTGGAGACCATCGCCGCCAAGGCCGGCCTGCGCATCTTCAAGGCCGAGCTGAACGACATCAACGGCGGCAGCATCCGCTGCTACGCCACCCACGCCGCCAACCTGTCCTACGGCAAGCCCGAGGACAAGGCCTTCCTCCACCGGCTCCGCATCCAGGAGTTCGAGATGGAGCTGGACACCGACAAGCCCTACCGCGCCTTCCAGCAGCGCATCGAGCGGCTGCGCGACGACCTCAACCGCATCCTGTTCGACGTCCAGGCGCGGCGCGGAAAGGTCCACATCTACGGCGCCTCGACCAAGGGCAACGTCCTGCTGCAGTGGTACGGCATCAACCGTCTGCTGGTCGACTGCGCCGCCGAGCGCAACCCGGGAAAGGTCGGAGCCCGCACGCTGGGAACCGACATCCCCATCGTCTCCGAGCAGGAGTCCCGCGAGCGCAGGCCCGACTACTATCTCGTCCTCCCCTGGCACTTCAAGCGCGAGTTCCTCGAGCGCGAGCGCGAGACCATCATGAACGGCACCAGGATGCTCTTCCCACTCCCCGAGGTCGAAATCGTCGGGCCCGACAACTACGACCAGGCCCTCGCCAAGGCCGCCACCAGCGCCCAGCAGCTCAACGACCTCCTCCTCAACGCCAAGGTCGCCGGCTGATGATGCACAAGGCAGCCGTTCCCGGGCCGTCGTCCGGGACCGCTGCCGGGCATTGGCGATAGGAGTTTCCAAGGTGACGCGTATCCTGCTCGGCCAGCTCGGTGCCAACGGCGACTGCCTTTACACCACCATCCTGGCCCGCCAGATCCGTCAGGACCACCCCAACGCCCACATCACCTGGGCGATCTCGTCGCAGTGCGCGCCGCTGCTGACCAACAACCCCCACATCGACGAGGTCTGGGAGATCGCGGTCTCCGACTGGTCCCACCACGAGATGGTCTGGCGCATCTTCGAGCGCGAAGCGACCCGCCGGCTGCTTCGTCATGAATTCGACCATGCCTTCCTGTCGCAGATCTGGCCCAACAACTTCCAGAACTTCGACGGGACGATCCGACCCAGCATCCTGCGCAGCTACGGCCGCCCGATCACCGTCCCGATCGAGAACGTCATCGTCCTGACGGACGAGGAGGAGCAGAGGGTCGAGGATTTCGTCCGGCGGACCGGCCTGATGAACCACGAGCACCGCATCCTGTTCGAGTGCTCGCCCAAGAGCGGCCAGTCCTTCGTCACCCCCGACCTCGCCCAGGAGGTCGCCGCCCTGGTCTACGACCGGCTGCCCTCGGCCAGCGTCGTCTTCTCCACCCATCTGCCGATGGCCTTGCGCCACCCGCAGTCCTATCATGGCGGGGAACTCTCGCTGCGCGAAAGCGCGGCCCTGACCCGGTACTGCACATTGTTCGTCGGCGCCGGAAGCGGCGGCACCGTGGCGGCCACCTCCACCGCGGCGCAGCCCCTGCCGAACATCCAGTTGCTGTCCCGCTCCAGGTCGGTGTTCGGCTGCTTCTCGCACGACTTCGCCTATTGGGGACTGCCGCATGGTCACATGCTGGATATGACTGACGAGAATCCGGAGAGGATCGCGCGCTGCATCGTCACCGCTTCCCGGGATGGGATCGGGGCTGCGCAGGCCGCCTATGGCGAGACCATTCCCGTCCGTTTCGATTATTATGCCGAACTGATCGAGATGTGCCTGATCCGGCAGAACCGCATCCTGGACGCCGCGCAGTCGGCCCTGACCACGGCCGGACGGTACGGCTGGCAGCCCGATCTGGCCGCTTTCGCCAGGGAGCGCATCCAGCCGCTGCTGCCGCAGGATCCCGGCTGGATCTTTCCCCATCGCCGCCGCATCGCCGAGAGGCTGGGTGACGAGCTTTCGCAATCCCGGCTGTCCCAGCCCGAGTTCCCGCAGGCGGTAAATCTCGCATCATGATCAAGGCGCTTTACCAGTACCGCCGCTACATCATCAGCAACAGCGTGAACGACCTGAAGAACCGCTATGCCGGGACCAGGCTCGGTTTCCTGTGGAACGTGATCCATCCCTTCACCATGGTCGCGGTGATGAGCCTGGTGTTCTCCGGCATCATGCCGGTGCGGGTGAAGGGGAATTACTCCACCGAATTCAGCATGGCGCTGTACCTGACCTCGGGCCTCATTCCCTGGCTGTTCTTCACGGAGGCCGTCGGCCGCGGCAGCACGGCTCTGCTGGAAAGCGCCCATTTCCTGAAGAAGCTGCCGATTCCGGAGGAGGTGTTCGTCGCGAAGGCGACCTTCACGTCCCTGCTGTCCTTCCTGATCCTGCTGCTGATCCTGTTCACCTTCTCCACGGTGATGGGGCATTTCCCGGACGTCTCGTGGCTCCTGCTGGCGCCCGTGGCCCTGCTGCTGCTGACGCTGGTCTTCGGGCTGGGACTGTTCCTGGCCTGCCTAAACCTGTTCTTCCGCGATCTGGGGCAGATCGTCCCGGTCATCCTGCAGGTCCTGATGTGGCTCGCCCCGATCCTCTACACCGAGGAGGCGGCGCCGCGGCTGCTGAAGACGATCGCGGTGGTCAACCCGTTCGCCCCGTTCCTGTCCGGCTTCCGCTCGGTCCTGCTCTACTACACCCCGCCCGATCCCGGCCTCTGGGCCGCCATGCTGGCCTGGGCGGGGGCGGCGGTCCTGCTCGGCATCGTGACGATGCGCCGCGTCAGAAAAGATCTGAGGGATGTGCTGTGACGTCGTCATCGGTCATCGAGGTCGCCGGCCTCGGCAAGAACTTCAAGCTGTACAACAGCGCCGGAGCCCGGATCGCCAGTTGGCTGCGCGGCGACCGTCCGGGCGACCATAAGGACAACTGGGTCCTGCGTGGCGTCGACTTCACCGTCCAACGCGGGGAGTGCGTCGGCATCATCGGCCGCAATGGCTCCGGCAAGAGCACACTGCTGAAGATGATCACCGGCACGCTGCATCCGACGGAGGGCTCCATCCGGGTCGACGGACGGGTGCTGGCCCTGCTGGAGCTGGGAACCGGCTTCAACGTGGAGCTGACCGGTCGCCAGAACGTCTCGCTGAGCGCCGAGCTGCACGGCTTCGATCCGGACTATGCCACCCGGCGGATGGACGACATCGAGCGGTTCGCCGACATCGGCCCCTTCTTCGACCGCCCGGTGAAGACCTATTCCTCCGGGATGTTCGTGCGGCTCGCCTTCTCGATCTTCCTGTTCATGGAGCCGGACATCCTGATCGTCGACGAGGCGCTGAGCGTCGGCGACCTGTTCTTCCAGCAGAAGTGCTTCGAGGCGATCCAGCAGATCAAGGACCGCGGCACGACGCTTCTGTTCGTCTCCCACGACATGTCGGCCGTCCGCAACATCTGCGACCGCGCCGTTCTGCTCGACGGCGGCCGGGCGACCTTCATCGGCGCCCCCGACGAAGCGGTCATGCATTATTATCAGGCCAACACCACCCCGTCCCCGGCGGGCACCGCCGTCGCCGGAGCCGCCGCCGCGGTGGCCGAGGCGGCTCCGGCAGGCGAGCTGATCGACACGATCCACAGCCGCTCGATTCTGGATGGAAAGGTGCGACTGGGAAACGGTGGGCTGGAGATCACCGCCGCACGCGTCTGCACTGATGCGGGGGCGGACGTGCTGGAGGTCCGTTCCGCCCACTCCCTGAACATCTGGCTCGCGCTGAAGGCCCATGAGCGCATCGTGGAGCCCAACGTCGGGGTGGAGGTCTATGACCGCTTTAACCAGCTCATCTACGGCGTCAGCCTGCGCAATCTCGGCCATGTGCTGGAGCCGATGGAGCCGGGCAGGATGCTGGTGGTGCATTTCAGGCTGCGCTTCTCGGTGATGCCCGGGGAATACTCGATCTCGCTGGCGACGGCGGAGCAGCACGGGACGGATGACCAGAACGCCGGCCGTTTCCTCGACCGGCACGACAAGTTGGGTCCGATCCTGGTCTTCTGGGACCAGCCGATGATGAAGTTCTACGGCGTAGCGGAACTGCATACCGACTTCGAAGTGTTCGATCCCTCCGCCGCCCCGGCCAGGGCCCAGGCCGTCGACGCAGAGTGAGGCAATCCATGGAACCCTCCGCCCCTTCGAGCGAGCAGCCTCCGCCCAATGCGGAGAAGGCCGCTTCCGGACACGTCCTAGAGGTGCGGGGGTGGGGCAGTCCCTTTCCCTTCCGTCTGATGCTGGACGAGGTGGTGCAGGCCGATGCGCTGCGCCGCATCTGCGAGGAGGAGATCGCCCTGGACGACGAGGAGATCGCTCGGGAGGCTATTCCTTTCCCGTCCCGCATCCCCCGCGACCGGCCGCGCTTCGCCCTCTCGGTGGACCACCTGTCCGGCCCCACGGCCCTTCCACAGCCGCCACAGCCGCGCCGCCGCCCGCCTGTGCAGGCCGCCGTCTGGCCCTGGTGGCGCCGGCTGCCGATCCTGCGCCACCTGCTGGACGGCGTGCCGGCCTCCGCCAGGGTGGCGGCCGAGCGGCTCGCCGCGCTCGTCCACAAGGCCGCCGGCAGCAAGACGGTCCGCATCATCGGACAAGGACAGGAGGCGGAGGCGCTGAGGCTGGCCGTGGCGGCGCTCGGCACGGAGGCAGTCCGACTCGACCCAGGTTATGGCCAGGACGCGCCTTGGATCGCGGAGGGCTTCCTGCGCCGTCCGCGGCCGGGCTCCTTCCTCGACTGGTTCCGCATGGCGGTGCCGGACGGGCTGCGGGCGACCGGCCTCATCGTCGTCCTGGATCCGGGCGCCGTGACGGAGACGCTGTCGGTCCTGGCCGGGCACGGCGTCTCCGTGCCGGGAATCGTCGTGCCGCTGTCCGCCACGACCGATCTGCCCGATGCCGCTCCCTTCGGCGCCGGCTTCGGCCTGATTGCGCCGGCCGCCCCGCGCCATGCCCCGTTTCCTCTGAGGAAGGCCGAACACCCCAGGATCTCCCTGGTCACCGTCAGCTACAACCAGGCCGGCTTCCTGGAGGCCTGTCTCGACTCCGTGCTGAGCCAGGGCTATCCGAACCTGGAATATATCGTGATCGACGGCGGATCGACCGACGGTTCCGTCAAGATCCTGGAGCGCTACCGGCCGCATCTCTCGACCCTGGTGATTGAGCCAGACGATGGCCAGTCGGATGCCCTCAACAAGGGATTCCGCCGCACCACCGGCGACATCCTGAACTGGCTGTGCAGCGATGACCTCGCGGAGCCGGGCTCCTTCGCCCGGATCGCCGAAACCTATGTTGAGCACGCCCCGGATCTCGTGGTGGGAGGCTGCGTGCGCATCGGGGAAACCCGCGCGGAAGAGCTGTTTCGGCATCACTGTGCGCTTCCGTTCGGCGGTCCGACGCCGCTGAGTGGTCTCGATCTCATGAAATTCACGCGGTCCTGGCATACGGGCAATTATTTCTTTCAGCCGGAAGTCTTCTTCTCCCGGCGGATTTGGGAATTGTCCGGCGGCTGGCTGAAGCCGCATCTCTTCTACGCCATGGACTATGAAATGTGGCTGCGCATGGGGCTGGCGGGAGCAACCGCCTACCATATCCCCGACATGCTGGCTTGCAGCCGCGTCCATGCGTCACAGAAGACACAGGCCAACAAGCTGTACATGCACCAGATCAAGCAGATCATGGAAGAGTATCGGGACATGGCGGTCGCGGTGCAGGCCGCCTTGGGACAAGCGTCGGCGGCACGCCCCGCTGATGGGGCTCCGCAGATCAGCCTGACCTGAACGATCAGTCAGCGAAGACGTCCGATCAACGGCAACAGAGGGAATGACCGTGCCGAGGCTCATGCGTATCAAGTCCGAACTGAAGGCCATGGTCCGGGAATTCTGGAGCCTGTCGAACCGGACGCGGCGTCTGGACGATACTGTGCTGCAACTTGAGGAAACCATCCAGCGCATCGACCGGACAGTGGGCTCCCTGCCTGACGGAGCAGGTCTGACCGCGCAGATGGAGCAGGCCCTGGCGCCCAGGCTCAACGAGATCGCCGCGCAGTCCGCCCAGGCGGCGGGCTACGGCGCGATGCTCCATCACCATGTGCTCGATGCGATGGAGCGGTCGCTGCTCCTGAGCGGCCGGATGGCGAGCCGGTCACTGCCCCGATTCCAGCGGATCCGCAACCTCGCGGAGGTCGAGTTCAAGGTTTTCTCCCAGTGGGGCGAGGACGGCATCATCGACTGGCTGGCCGCTCATGTGCCGGTTCCCAACACCCGCTTCGTGGAATTCGGGGTCGAGAATTTCCGGGAGGCCAACTGCCGGTTCCTTCTGATGAACCGCAACTGGCGCGGTCTGGTGATGGACGGCAGCGAGGACCACATGCGCGCC
Source organism: Azospirillum thermophilum (assembly GCF_003130795.1). NCBI lineage: Bacteria > Pseudomonadati > Pseudomonadota > Alphaproteobacteria > Rhodospirillales > Azospirillaceae > Azospirillum > Azospirillum thermophilum. Next base: position 45,891 of record NZ_CP029359.1, on the reverse strand, counting down.
CTGCGGTCCGAACGACTGTACTGGATGCACGACCTGACGGCGGTTCCGGCCTTCATCACCGCCGAGAACATCAACGACCTGTTGGACGGCAACGGTTTCGGCGGCCCGCTCGGCATCCTGTCCGTCGACATCGACGGCAACGACTACTGGGTCTGGAAGGCCGTCACCGCTGTCGACCCGGCGATCGTAATCTGCGAGTACAACCCGATCCTGGGCGATACGCGGCCGGTCGTGGTGCCGTACGATCCGTCCTTCACCCGCTTCGCGGCCCATCACAGCGGCCTGTATTTCGGGGCCTCGATCGCGGCGCTGCGCCATCTGGCGGAACAGCGGGGATATGAATTCCTCGGGACGAATTCCAACGGCATCAACGCCTTCTTCGTCCGCCACGACCTGGCCCACTCGGTGCTGCCCTACCTGGAGGAGATCAAGGCCTTCCCGTCGCGTCACCGCGACAGCCGGGATGCCGAGGGGTGCCTCAGCTATACGGCGGGTGTGGATCGCTTCGCGCTGATCGGCGACATGCCGGTGGTCGACGTCGCCACCGGCGAGACGCTGACCCTGAGGAAGATCGGCAAGCCCTACTCGGATGCCTGGCTTGCCGAAATGACGTGAACCGCCGTCGGTACGATGCGTTGACGGTACATCTGCGGCACATCATAACTTCATCCCTTCCGGAAACGGCAAAGACCAAGAGTTTCCATCTCATTCGGGCAAGGAACTTGCCGTCCTCCCCTTCTCCCCGCAGCAAGGCTTCAGGTCTTATGAGTGTCACCAGCCGCCTGCTCTCGATGGTGCCGATCGTCGGGACGAAATTCCAACGCCTCATCGGCGAGATCATTGCGATCAGGGCCGAGTTGGCAGAACTCCGTGCCCGGAGCGATGGACTGGCCGATGCGGTCTCCGCCATCGGGCAGGCGCAGACTGCGGCCCAGTCATCGGTCCAGGGCGCCATCCAGGCGGATGTCGGACGTCTCGATGCCCGGGTCGGCATGCTGATCCACCAGCTTGGCGAAGACATGGAGCGGATGGCTGCCGGATACGAATCCAACACGATCCGCGTGGCCCGGCAGGAAGCGGAGCTGGCCTCGCTCCGTTCGGCGGTCGAGCAACTCCAGACGGTCGTGGAGTCGCTCAGCACCGCCCGCTACACGCTTCCCGAGGGTGTGGAGACGGTGAAGGCAGATGCTCTGTTCGCGGATCTCGCCCGGCAGTGGAGCGCCCGGGCCGGCTCCGAGGGGACGGCGGACGGGCTGCGCGCGCTCTACCTCCAGCTCGCCCGGCAGTATAGCGAGGCCGCCTGCGAGCGGGCCGTCCTGGAAGAGCGTGTGGCCGCACTGTCCGGAACGATCGAGAATATCCGCAAGGACGTCGGCAACCGCGTGGTTGAGGCGGCAGAGGCGAATGCCAGCCTCGCCGCTCCGTTCCCCGCGGCAGTCGCGGACGCCATCGGCGAACTGCCGGTCACGGTGGTGGACGTGGGCGCGCAGATGCTGACCTCGGAGGACCATGTCTACGCGTCGCTGATGGCCGACGGACACTGCCGCGTGATCGGGTTTGAGCCCTTGGAGGAAGCCGCCGACAAGCGGACCGCCGCCGAGCCGGGCGTGATGATGCTCAACCACTTCATCGGCAAGGGTGGTCCCGCCTCGTTCCAGATCAACTATTTCGACCCGACCTCCTCCCTGCTGGAACCAAACCTGGATTATCTGCGCCAGTTCTATGCGCTCGCCGACATGTGCCGGCCGGTGAAGCGGCTGGCGGTCGAGACGACGCGCCTGGACGACATCGCGGAGGTGGGCGGCTGCGACTATCTGAAGATCGACGTCCAGGGAGGCGAGCTCGACGTGCTCCTCGGAGCGGAGCGGCTGCTGGAGCGCGTCCTCTTCGTCCATACCGAGGTGGAATTCGAGCCGATCTACGTCGACCAGCCCCTGTTCCCCGATATCGACCGTTTCCTGCGCGCCCGGGGCTTCGAGCTTCTCGACCTCACCAAGCTCGGCCACTCGGGCTATGCGGCCCTGCCGCGGCAGCAGGCGCGCACCAAGCTGACCTGGGCCGATGCCATCTACGTCAAGACGACGGACCGGCTGGCCGATCAAGGTGCCGCAGCTCTCCTGAAGGCCGCCTATATTGCCCACGTCAATTATCGCATGTACGATTTTGCCGCCCACCTGATTGCACGGCACGATCAGGCCGCCGGGTCCAATCTCCTGTCGCAGTATCTGACGGCCACCGGCCTCGAATAACGGATTCAAGACATGACGAATACTGTCAAGCCGCCGATGGTAGAGATCGCGATCGGAGAACTGATCGACAAGATCACGATTCTCCAGATCAAGTCCGAGAATATCTCCGATCCGGAAAAGCTGAAGAACATCCGCTTCGAGATCACGGTCCTCGAGCAGGCGCGCAAGGAGTGCGTGCCGGCCTCCCCGGAGCTCGCCGCGCTCGAAGCGGAGCTGAAGGCGGTCAACAAGCAGATCTGGGATATCGAGGACGCGGTCCGCGACTGCGAGCGCAACGGCCGCTTCGACGAACATTTCGTCGCACTCGCCCGCTCCGTCTACAAGACGAACGACAAGCGGGCCGCCGTAAAGAAGAAGATCAACGAGCTCTTCAATTCCCGCATCGTGGAAGAGAAGAGCTACGCCGCGTACTGACGGCCACCCCGTCTCTCCGGTCCTTGCACGGCAGGGACCGGAGAGACGGGGGAAGGATCAGGATCGCCGGCGCAGCCCCGCCCGGCGCAGGCCGCCGATCACGAGGCCGCGCAGCCGCCAGAAGGGGCTGTTCCGCATCGACTCCGCCATTTCCCGGACCTGTGCCAGCTCGGCCCGGCACTGGGACAGCGCCTCCTGGCTCCGCTCCAGCTCAGCCTGACACTGCTGCAGCGGAACATCGTCCGGAAGGGAAGGGCATCCGTCGGGCATACGGCGCTGGGCATCGGCCAGCATCGTCCTGACGTCGTTCCAGAGGGTTGAAGGCGGGGCGAGGATGCCTGTTTTGAGGCTCCGGACGGTTTCGCTCATGGTCTGGGCCATGGTCTGGGCCATGGCGGGGAAGGTGAAGCGTGCGGCCTGCTCCAGGCCGCGGTCGACCAGTTCGGCGCGGCGGCCGGGATCGCGGGTCCGGGCGATGGCGTCGAGCAGGCCTTGCGCGTCGTCCTCCCCGACGAACAGCGCCGCCTCGCCCGCCACCTCGAGGATCGAGGAGTTGGCGCAGGTGATGACCGGGCAGCCGCAGGCCATCGCCTCGACGATCGGCATGCCGAAGCCCTCGTAGCGCGACGGGTAGACCAGCGCCTGCGCCCCGGCATAGGCAAAGCGCAGCTCCTCGTCGGGCAGCGACAGCCGCACCGTGCGCACCCCCGGCGCCAGGGCGCGGAACATCGGCTCGACCTCCGGCCGGCCGCCGATGCACACCACCGTCAGGTCGCCGGCCCGATTACCGGAGGCCGCCTCCTGTCCCAGGGCGCGGAACAGCAGCAGCCCGTTCTTGTAGCCCTGGTAGCCCGAGCGCTCGCCGACCATCAGCAGGTAGGGCCCGTTCAGCCCATGGCGGGCGCGGAAGGCCGCCACCTCGTCCAAGGTGGCGGGGCGGAAGCCGGCGTCGACGCCGCAGTAGGCGACCGCCGTGCTGCCCGCCGGCACCGAGGGGAACAGCCGCTCCAGGTCGCGCGCCGAGTTGTGCGAGATCATGATGTGGGCGCAGGCGTGCCGGATCGCCCGGTGCTTCTCGCGCCACGCCTCGTCCTCCAGCGGGAAGCCGAGCGCCTCGGGGATCATGTCGTAGCCCATGAACAGCGACGGCGTCGTCGTCGGCGTCGAGTAGTAGGTGGAGACGAACAGGTCCGCCCCCTCCTCCTCGCACAGCCGCTGCAGGTACAGGCTGTCCGCCCCGGTGGCGTCGTAGCTGTGGGCGCGGATGGTCCGGGTATGCACGCCCGGGATGCGCGGCGCCGTGCCGGCGCGGTCGAGCAGCAGCACATGCCGGGCGAAGCCCGAGGCCACCCACGCCTTCAGCACCGCCGTCCACACCCGCGCGATGCCCGAGTTGAGGTGCTGGTAGAACACCCCGTCCACCAGGATCTTCGGATGCACCGCCGGCAGCGCCCGCCGGAGCGCCGCCACCTCGTCCGGATCGCGGAAGCGCCAGCCGCCCGCCGCCCCGCTGCCCTCCGGCACCGCCAGCGGCACCACGCCGCGGGCGGCGGCCAGGTCGGTCAGGGTGGTGTCGGTGACCCAGGGCAGATAATCCTTCAGCAGCACCGGCCCCGCCGCCTCGCGCTGCAGGCGCCACCAGTGGGCGGTGGCGTCGCGGTAGCCGTAGTAGCTCTCCTTGAAGGCGGCCTGCGCCTCGGTGGCGTAGGCGAAATGCTGGAAGACGACGCCGGCCTCCTCCATCTCGTCCTGGGTGAAGGGGTCGGCCGCGGCGACGTTGCGGCCGTCGGCGTCGGCCAGCACCGGCGGCTCGTGCGCCGCCCACCGCATGCCGGGGGAAAAGCGCCAGGTGCGCAGCCACTCCTGGCGCGGGTTCTGCGCGTAGTTGTGGCGGGTGGCGATGATGCGCTCGGGCCCGACGAAATAGTCGCACCAGTAAAAGGCGGCGCTGCGCCCGGGATTGTCCTGGAACAGGGCGTGGACGGTGCGGATCTGCCCGGCCGTCCACAGCTCGTCGGCATCGACCTGCCAGAGCAGGCAGTCCTCGCCGATGGACGGCAGCGGCGCGTTGACCATCTCGCGCTTGCCGTCCCAGAACTCGCCCGGCGGCTTGCGGTAGAGCGTCACCCGGTCGGGATGGCGCGCCGCCAGCTCGTCCAGATAGGCCGAGGTGCCGTCGTTGCTGCGCCCGCGGTCGTGCACGCTGTCCAGAACCCGCCCGCCCGACGCCACGCTCCACGCCGTGTCGTGCTTGAGGGACGCCACCCCCTCCACGATGTGCCAGTGCCACTCCATCGGAAGCTGGGAAAACACCCCCTCGTGATACCGGATGAACGGCTCCCCGTTCAGCACGATCGTGAAAAAATGAATCGGCAGACCCCCCCCAAGACCAACACGGCGGAAGGCCGCGTAGCCGCCCGCAGGGTCGTCGTGGATCGGTTCGTAGGCGGGATCGGCCAGCAGGCTCTGCCGCGCCCCGGCTCCCCTGTAGCCGTTGGTGCCGGAAAGCAGGATGAGGGCCGCGCCGCGCAGCTCCTCCAGTTCCGCCGGGCCGGTGAAGTCGGACCCGTCGATCAGCACCATATCGAACTGCGCGATCGCCTGCTCCGCCTTGATCCGGGCGATGGCGCCGTCCTCCGCACCGTGCTCGGCCTGCCGGAACTCCTGCCGCAACCGGTCCAGCACCTGCCAGAGGGGGACATGCTCCCGGTCGGCGGGCAGGGCGGCGTAGAAGCCGGCGACGCTGTCGGCAGTCGGGAACCCGCCTGCCGGAATGGACGGCAGATCATAGTACCGGGCAAGGTCGTCGGCTTCGTCCGGTGGCGACCCGATGCAGAACAGCCGGGGGTGGTTGGAATTGTCCTTCAGCCCCCGACGCAGAGCCTGGGCGAGGCCGTCCGTCGAGCAGCCGGTGACCAGAACATGCCGAACCGTCTCCGTTCGTCCCAGCGTCTCGATCAGCCGGCAGAACGCCTCGGTCCCGGAACCCCGGGGGGTGTCCCCCTCCCGCTCGGATCGGGAAGGCGGGTTCGGATGACGGTCCATTCATGAACTCCAAAAGGTATGGCATGCCTCCCGGAGTGTGGCGCACTGCTTGTAATCGCATGATCCGACAGCGCGACGGAACCGGAGCGGACCGGCGAACAGGGCGGCTCCGGACCATCTCACGGCAGCCCCGCATTCCATTTCGCCCGCCGACGCCCGACCTTGCCCGCAGACTGCCGAAGGCCACACCCAGAGGACCGGCCCATGGCGGGACCGGCACGGCCGGGGCACTATAGGCCGAAGCGGCAGCCAGACAAGAGGCAAGCAGGAAGGACGAGACCGGCGATCCGGGCGCAGCGGAGCGGGGCGTCACCCGGCCCGCTGCGGCCCCGGCTCCAGCGAGCGCTCCCACGCGAGCGCGCTGCGGACGATCTCCTCCAGCGTGTCGTGCCTGGGAACCCAGCCCAGCCGCTGCCGGATGCGGTCCGCCCCGGCGACGAGCTGCGGCGGGTCGCCGGGCCGCCGCTCGGCGAGCCTGGCGGGGACCTGCTCGCCGCTGACCGCCTCCAGGGTGCGCAAGACCTCGCGGACCGAGGCGCCGCGCCCGTAACCGCAGTTCAGCACCAGGCTCTCGCCACCGCGGCGCAGGTGCAGGAGCGCCAGCACATGCGCGTCGGCGAGATCGCTGACGTGGATGTAGTCGCGGATGCAGGTGCCGTCGGGCGTCGGGTAGTCGGTGCCGAAGATCGCCAGCGGCGGCCGGCGGCCGAGCAGCGCCTGGCAGGCCACCTTGATCAGGTGGGTGGCGGCCGGCGTCGCCTGCCCGGTGCGGCCGGCCGGATCGGCGCCCGCCACGTTGAAGTAGCGCAGGATGACGCTGCGCAGCCCGTGCGCCGCCCCGGCGTCGCGCAGCATCTGCTCCGTCATCAGCTTGGAGGTGCCGTAGGGGTTGATCGGCCGGGTCGGGCTGTCCTCGTCGATCGGCACGCGCTCGGCATCGCCGTAGACCGCCGCGGTCGAGGAGAAGACCATCCTGTCGATCCCCAGCCGGACGCAGCAGTCCATCAGCGTCAGGCTGTTGACCGTGTTGTTGCGGTAGTAGGCCAGCGGCCTTTCCACCGACTCCGGCACGACGATGGAGCCCGCGAAATGCATCACCGCGTCGACGCGGTGCTCGCGCATCACCTGCTCCAGCAGCGATGCCGAGCCGACGTCGCCTTCGATCAGCGGCACCGCGGCGGGAACGGCGGCACGCCGGCCGGTCGACAGGTTGTCGATGGTGACCGCCGGAATGCCGGCGTCGGTGAGCGCATGGAGCACATGGCTGCCAATATAGCCGGCCCCGCCGGTCACCAGAACGCGGGAGGGAGACGCCGGTCCGTCGGACATGCTCTTGGCTTCCTTATCCAACCTCTCACCCGGCGGCCGTGGATGCGGCCGTTCCGGATGACACTATCCCGAACTAATGAAACCGTCTGCGTGCTGTCAACGCGGCCGGAGAGATCTCCCCATCAGCGGTTACTATCCGATCTTTTGTCCGATCCTTCGAATGCACGAGGTACCACCAGCGGAAACCGAACGAACCTTGCGCGATTTATTCGGAAGCCGGGCTGGGGAACGGCCGGCGGTGCTTCGTGAAGTTGACGGTGCGATCCGGCCGGCGACAGGCTACAGTGCGCCCGCCCGCAACCTTCCTGCCGCCCCGCGGCCGCCTGCCGATGATCGCCCGCTGATGACCGCCCGCCGATGACCCAGGACGCCCTCTTCCCCGCCCCGCCGGGCCGGTCCGCCGGCGCAGGCCGCAAGCCGTGGATGCTGCTCGGCAAGCTGGCGGTCACCCTCCTGCTGGTCCTGTGGCTGGTCGAAAAGGCCGATTGGGCGGGGATGGCCGACCGGCTGGCCGGCGCGCCGCTGCCGCCGCTGCTCCAGGGCCTGGGCTTCAGCTTCGCCGCCGTGCTGTTCGCCGGCGCCCGCTGGCGGGCGGCCTGCGGGGCCGTCGGGATCCTGCTGACCCGCAGCCGCGCCCTGATGCTGATGGCGGCCAGCCTGTTCTTCGGGCAGGTGCTGCCCGGCGGCCTCGGCGGCGACGCCGTGCGCGGCTGGCTGACCTGGAAGGACGGCCGGAAGGAGCGGCGGGAGAGGACGGCGGGGCAGGACGGTCCCGCCACCGCGACGGTGGTGCTGGCCCTGGTGCTCGACCGGCTGCTCGCCCTGCTCGCGGTCAGCCTGCTGCTGTTCGCCGGACTGCCGCGGCTGGCGGCGGTGGTGCCGCCCGACATGGCCTGGATGCTGCCGCTGACCGTGCTGCTGGGCATCGCCGGCTTTGCCGGCGGCCTGCTGGTCGACCGGCTGCCGCTGCCCGGCGCCCTGCGCGCCAACCGGCTGGCCGGCGCCGCCTTCGCCCTGGTCGCCCGCCTGCGCGGCGCCCTGCTGGCCGGGGCGACCCTGCGGGCGCTCGGCCACGGCATGCTCGTCCATCTCTGCACGCTGGCGGCGACGCTGCTCTATGCCCGGGCGATCGGGCTGGGGCTCGGCCCGCTCGACGTGCTGGCGGTTATGCCGACCGCGATCATCGCCGCCGCCCTGCCGATCTCGCTGAACGGCTGGGGCGTGCGCGAGGGGGCGATGGTCGCCGGCTTCGCCCTGTTCGGCGTCCCGCTGCAGGACGCCCTTCTCCTGTCGCTGATGATCGGCCTGTCGGTGACCCTGACCGCCCTGCCCGGCGGCTTCGCCTGGCTCGCCCTGTCCCGCGGCGGCCGGGCCGCCCCGCCGCCGGCCTCCTGACCCGCTGCCCCTCCGAACGTCGTTGACCCGTTCTTCCCGGATTGCCACCCATGACCGTTGAGACCACCGAGCCCCTTCTCGCCGCCGACAGCCCCGGCACCCCCCGCCCCCTGTCGCCCCGGCAGCAGGAGGTGAGGACGCTGTTCGACCGGCTGGCCGCGGACCGCGACCGCTGGGTGGAGCGCAACCGCGCCTTCCACGAGGCGGACCGCGCCTATCTGCGCTTCCTGGTGCCGGAAAACGCCTCGATCCTCGAGATCGGCTGCGGCACCGGCGATACGCTGGCCTCCCTCACCCCCTCGCGCGGGGTCGGCATCGACCTCAGCCCGGCGATGGTCGAGCAGGCGAGAATCCGCCATCCAGGGCTGGAGTTCCATGTCGGCAACGCCGAGGATCCGGCGGCTCTGGCGGGAATCGAGGGGACCTTCGACGTCATCCTGCTGTCCGACACGGTGGGCTTCCTCGACGACATCGAGGAGACGCTGCGCCAGCTCCACCGCTTCGCGACCGAGCGCACGCGCATCATCGTCAGCTACCATGCCCGCGTCTGGGAACCGGTGCTGGCCGCCGCCGAGCGGCTGGGGCTGAAGATGCCGCAGGGCCAGATGAACTGGCTGTCCACCGCCGACATCATGGGGCTGCTGGAGTTGGCCGGCTGGCAGCCGGTGAAGCGGGAGTGGCGCCAGCTCGTGCCGAAGCGGCTGCTCGGGCTCGGCACGCTGCTGAACCGGACGATCGCCCCGCTGCCGGGCATCCGCCTGCTGTGCCTGCGCAACTACGTCGTTGCCCGTCCGGCCCCGGCGGCCGGGCAGGGGCGGCGGCGGGACGGGCGCCCTCCGTCCTGCACGGTGCTGATCCCCTGCCGGAACGAACGCGGCAACATCGAGAACGCCATCCGCCGGCTGCCCCGCTTCTGCCCCGACCTCGAGGTCATCTATGTCGAGGGCAACAGCCGGGACAACACCTACGAGGAGTGCCTGCGCGTCCGCGACGCCTATCCCGACTGGGACATCAAGGTCATGAAGCAGCCGGGCAAGGGCAAGGGCGACGCGGTGCGCGCCGGCTTCGCCGCCGCCCGCGGCGACATCCTGATGATCCTCGACGCCGACCTGACGGTGCCGCCGGAAACCCTGCCGAAATTCTACCGCGCCATGGCGACCGGCCAGGGCGAGTTCATCAACGGCACCCGGCTGGTCTACCCGATGGCCGACCAGGCGATGCGCTTCCTGAACTTCCTGGCCAACCGGGCCTTCGCCCGCATCTTCTCCTACCTGCTGAACCAGCGCTTCACCGACACGCTGTGCGGCACCAAGGTGCTGTGGAGGAGCGACTATGAGCAGGTGGTCGCCAACCGGCACTATTTCGGCGACTTCGACCCCTTCGGCGATTTCGACCTGATCTTCGGCGCCGCCAAGCTGAACCTGAAGATCGTCGAGGTGCCGATCCGCTACGCCGACCGCGCCTATGGCGAAACGCAGATCAGCCGCTTCACCCATGGCTGGCTGCTGCTGCGCATGGTGCTGTTCGCCTGGAAGAAGCTGAAGGCCTTCTGAGGACGGCGATGACGGCCGCCGCACCGCCCACCGTCGAACTCGAGGTCGAGTGCGGGGACGGCGGCCTTTCCGACTGGGTGGCCGCCGGCACCGGACTCGCCTACTCCGGCCAGGTGGAGCAGGGCCAGGCACAGGACGACCGGCCGCAAAACACCGTCTCCTTCATGGTCGACGCCGACCGCCTGCTGAACCACCTGCGGCGCCTGCCAGGCTGGTGATCGGCCGGGGGACACCGGTTCCGGCGTTCACGGGCCGCGTTGCCCGGCCCCCGCCGCACGGCTAATCTCCGCCGGACAGTCCGCATATGCCCTCCGACCAGTCACTTCGGGAGCACCCGCCCGTGTCCAACGCCGCTATCTATTTCCACCCGGACGGTTACGAAACCGCGCGGACGGACCTGAAAGGCCGCCATGTGGCCGGGGAATCCTTTCTGGCCGGCTTTTTCCGCCACGCCGACGTCGATGGCTTCGCCTGCCACGCCGACGGACCGGAGACGGCTCGGCTGTTCGTGAAGCTCGCGGCCCGCCATGCGGCCGCCGGTCGCCGGATCGCCCTCTATCCGACGGCAGAGCCGGCGAGGCTGGCCGAGATCGGCTGCCTGTTCGTACCGGGGCCGGGAATCGACCAGTTCGCCTGGCGCCGCCGGGCGGGCAACCAGCGGGGCTACAGTCTGTGCGGCATCACCCACACCACGGCGGAGGCGCCGGACATGCTGGGCGGACTGGTGACCGGGCCGGTCCAGCCCTGGGACGCGGTGATCTGCACGTCCTGGGCCGCCCGCGCATCGGTGGAGGCGGTGCTTCACCCTTATGCGGACTATCTGCGCGACCGGCTGGGCGCGGTGGAGGCCCCCGTGCTGCCGCACCTGCCGGTGATCCCGCTGGGGGTGGACGCGAGCGCCTTCCGTTTCGACGCCGCAACGCGCCACGAGGAGCGGGCGAAGCTCGGCATCGGGCCGGAGGAGATCGCCGTCCTGTTCATGGGCCGACTCAGCTTCCATGCGAAGGCCCACCCGATCCCCATGTATGCGGCGCTGGAACAGGCGGCGCGGCGGACCGGGCAGCGCATTCATCTGATCCAGGCAGGCTGGTTCGGCAACGACGCCATCGCCGCCGCCTTCGTCGAGGGAGCGCGGCGCTATTGTCCGAGCATCAATGCGATCTTCCTCGATGGCCGCAAGCCGGAGGTGCGGAGCCGCATCTGGGCCGCCGCCGACCTGTTCACCTCGCTGGTGGACAACGTCCAGGAAACCTTCGGAATCACCCCGGTGGAGGCCATGGCGGCAGGGCTGCCCTGCGTCGTCACCGACTGGGACGGATACCGCGAGACGGTCCGCCACGGCGTCGACGGCTTCCGCATCCCGACCGTTCTGCCACCCCCAGGTGCCGCGGGGACTTTGCCGACCGCTACGACACGGGGGCCGACAGCTACGACCTCTACATCGGCCGCACCTCGCAGGTGACGGCGGTCGACATCCAGGCGGCGGCGGATGCCTACACCCTGCTGGTTTCCGACGCCGGACTGAGGCAGCGGATGGGAGAATCCGGACGTGGCCAGGCTGTCGCCATGTTCGACTGGAAGGTCATCATCCCCCGCTACCAGGAGGTCTGGCGCCACCTCGCCGATATCCGCCGCCACGCGGAGGAACGGGCGCCCCGGCGCCCCGGCAGTATCGGCGGCAACCCGCTGCGCCCCGATCCCCTGCTGATGTTCCGGTCCTATCCCACCCGGACGCTGGCGGGGAACACGCGACTGGCGCGTACAGACGGAGCCACCACCGCGATGCTGATGGAGACCCTGTCCGCCTTGCACGCCGATCCGCTGAACTCACCGGCACGCGACATCTTGTCACCAGCCGCCGACTTGGCGCTCGCCATCGAGGCCCTGGTTCCGCCGGGCCGGACGGTGGCGGAAACAATCGCCCTGGTGCCGGAGGATCGCAGGCTGCTCCTGGTACGCAGCCTCGTGCATTTGATGAAGTTCGGCCTGATAATAATGGTGCATCCTCAGGAGACCACCTCTCATATGTCATTGGTGTAACGCGATCGCACGAATGAGGGTGGAGGCTTGCTCTTGCAGCGCAACGCAGCTTTGCGTTAGAGAGGAAGCATTCCACGGATTTTCGCCAAGTGTCATATAACTTGGCAAGAACGAGAGATAAGGGGGCCTCTTGCATCCGCGTTACCGCCAGACGTGCCGCATTTGCGGCTCGACGAAGCTGAAGCCGGTGATCGATCTCGGCGATCAGTATCTGCAGGGGTCGTTCGTCAAGCCGGGCGTCCTGATGCCGCCGACGCGCAAGCTGCCGACGCAGCTCGTCCTGTGCGACGTGACGCAGGACGAGCATGCCTGCGGGCTGCTGCAGCTTGCCCACAGCTTCCCGCCGGAGATCCTCTACGCCAACTACTGGTACCGCTCCGGCACCAACGCCACGATGCGCACCCACCTGCACGGCATCGTCGACAGCGTGATGGGGCTGATCGGGACGCCGGCCCCCACCGTGCTCGACATCGGCTGCAACGACGGCACGCTGCTGTTCCACTATCCCGACGGCACCACGCGCTACGGCGTCGACCCCTCCGACATCGCCAACGAGATCGCCGACCGCGCCACCGTGGTCAACACGGTCTTCCCCTCCGAGCAGGCGCTCGCCGTCCTGCCCAAGGGCGGGCTGGACGTCGTCACCTCCATCGCCATGTTCTACGACCTGGAGGACCCGGTCGGCTTCGCCTCGGCGATCGCCGGCCTGCTGAAGCCGGAGGGCGTCTGGGTCTTCGAGATGTCCTACCTGCCGCTCATGCTGATCCAGAACTCGTTCGACACGGTGTGCCACGAGCATCTGGAATACTACAGCCTGTCGGTGCTGGAGACCATCGCCGCCAAGGCCGGCCTGCGCATCTTCAAGGCCGAGCTGAACGACATCAACGGCGGCAGCATCCGCTGCTACGCCACCCACGCCGCCAACCTGTCCTACGGCAAGCCCGAGGACAAGGCCTTCCTCCACCGGCTCCGCATCCAGGAGTTCGAGATGGAGCTGGACACCGACAAGCCCTACCGCGCCTTCCAGCAGCGCATCGAGCGGCTGCGCGACGACCTCAACCGCATCCTGTTCGACGTCCAGGCGCGGCGCGGAAAGGTCCACATCTACGGCGCCTCGACCAAGGGCAACGTCCTGCTGCAGTGGTACGGCATCAACCGCCTGCTGGTCGACTGCGCCGCCGAGCGCAACCCGGGAAAGGTCGGAGCCCGCACGCTGGGAACCGACATCCCCATCGTCTCCGAGCAGGAGTCCCGCGAGCGCAGGCCCGACTACTATCTCGTCCTCCCCTGGCACTTCAAGCGCGAGTTCCTCGAGCGCGAGCGCGAGACCATCATGAACGGCACCAGGATGCTCTTCCCACTCCCCGAGGTCGAAATCGTCGGGCCCGACAACTACGACCAGGCCCTCGCCAAGGCCGCCACCAGCGCCCAGCAGCTCAACGACCTCCTCCTCAACGCCAAGGTCGCCGGCTGATGACGACACAGGCGCTCGTCCTGGGGGTCAACGGCCAGGATGGAAGCTTCCTGGCCGAGTCCCTCCTGCGTCGGGGTTACGCCGTCATCGGAGCTGCCCGAGACGAAGGCAGCCGCCACGTCCCGGCCAGTTCCGGCTTTTCCTACGAGCGCCTGGACCTGCAGGATCCGGGGGCCCTCGACCGGCTCCTGGAACGCAGCTCCCCCGATATCGTCTTCCATGTCGCCGCGGTCCATGGCTCGGCCGGCTTCACCTACGAACCGGTCTGGGCCGCCATGGCCGCGGTGAACACGGTGTCCTTGCACGCCGTGCTCGAGCATGCACGCACCCGCAATCCCGGGATGCGCGTGGTCTACGCCAACTCGGCCAAGATCTTCCCAGGCCCCCTGTCGGGCCGCATCGACGAGACGACGCCCTACAGGGCGACCTGCCTCTACAGCATCGGGAAGATCGCCAGCCTGGAACTGATCCGCTACTACCGCAGCCGCCATGGGATCGCCGGCGGCAATCTGTTCCTGTTCAATCACGAATCCACCAGGCGCCCCGCCACCTATTTCCTCCCGCGGATCGCCGAAGGGCTGGGCCGCGCGCTCGCCGACCCCACCTTCCGCATGGAGGTGGAGACACTGGATTTCCGGAGCGACTGGAGCCTGGCCGAAGAGCTGATGGACATCGCCGTGGATATCGCGGAGAAAGCCCCCGGTGAGGATTTCGTGATGGCCAGCGGCGTCACACGGACCGGGCGGGAGGTGGTGGCGGACGTCTTCGCCCGTCACGGCCTCGACTGGACCCGGCATATCGGCATACGCCAGCCGCCGCAGGACCCCGGTCCCGATTTCACGGTCTGCCTCGACCGGTTGGAAGAAAGGGTCGGACGCCGCCCACAGGCCACCATCACCGAGATCGTGGACCGGTTGCGCCCCGCGTGACAGGACGGCGGCCCAGCGCCCCCGCGCCCGTTTCCTGCACAAAATGCTTGAAAAGGCTTTCCGCCGCGTCATAAGAGGCCAGCACTCAACAGGACTTCGCGAGCTCATGCAGGTCATTCCAACGGCACTCGGCGATGTGCGGCTGATTCTGCCCAAGCGGTTCGGCGACGCTCGCGGCTATTTCGTCGAAACCTGGAACGAGCGCAGCTATGCCGGACACGGGCTGGAGCGCCGCTGGGTCCAGGACAACCAGTCCCTTTCGGCCACACCGGGCACCGTGCGCGGGCTGCATTACCAGCTTGCCCCCCACGCCCAGACCAAGCTGGTCCGGGTCCTGCGGGGCCGCATCCTGGACGTGGTCGTGGACATCCGCCGCGGTTCCGCGACCTTCGGGCAGCATGTGGCGGTGGAGCTGAGCGCCGACGGGCTGGAGCAGCTCTTCGTTCCGGTCGGCTTCGCCCATGGCTTCTGTACCCTGGAACCCGATACCATCGTCGCCTACAAGGTCGACGCCTTTTATTCGCCGGAGTGCGAACGGGCAGTGCGATGGAACGATCCCGCGCTCGGCATCCGCTGGCCGGAGGGGGCCGGTTCGGTGGTGTCGGGCAAGGATGCGGTCGCCCCATCCCTGGCCGAAGCCGCAGACCTGTTCCTGGCATAGCGAAGAATCGCCGCGCCGCTGGGTGCTGTAAAGGGAGATGGCATGCGCATACTGGTGACGGGCGGTGCGGGATTCATCGGGTCGGCCTTCATCCGCTGGGTCCTGGCGAACACGACGGCTGCGGTCGTCAACCTCGACAAGCTCACCTACGCCGCCGATCTGGAAAGCCTCGCTCCTTTCGAGGGGACGCCACGTTACGCCTTCGAGCAGGTGGACATCTGCGACAAGGCGGCGGTGCACCGGGTCTTCGCCGACCACCGCCCGGACGCGGTGATCCATCTGGCGGCGGAGACCCATGTCGACCGCTCGATCGACGGGCCGATGGCCTTCGTCCAGACCAACGTGATCGGCACGGTGACGCTGCTGCGCGTAGCCCTCGATTACTGGCGCGGACTGGCGGGGGAGGCGAAGGAGCGCTTCCGCTTCCACCACGTCTCCACCGACGAGGTGTTCGGCACGCTCGACGACGAGGGGCGCTTCTCGGAGACGACCCCCTACGCCCCCAACTCGCCCTATTCGGCGAGCAAGGCGTCCTCCGACCATTTCGTGCGGGCCTGGCACCACACCTACGGCCTGCCGACGGTGGCCAGCAACTGCTCGAACAACTACGGCCCCTGGCAGTTTCCCGAGAAGCTGATCCCGCTGATGACGCTGAAGGCGCTGCAGGGCCAGGCCCTGCCGGTCTACGGATCCGGCCTGAACGTGCGCGACTGGCTCTTTGTCGACGACCACGCCTCGGCCCTGTGGACCATCCTGACCAGGGGCCGGCTGGGCGAGAGCTACAATGTCGGCGGCGACAGCGAGCGGCGCAACATCGAGGTCGTGCACGCCATCTGCGACCTGGTGGACGAGCTCGCCGGCCCGCTGTCCTCCGGGCCGCGGCGCGGGCTGATCACCCACGTCACCGACCGGCCGGGTCACGACCACCGTTACGCCATCGACGCCACCAAGCTGCAGACCGAGCTGGGCTGGCGTCCGCAGCAGACCTTCGAGACCGGCATCCGCGCCACCGTTTCCTGGTACCTGGAGAACCGCAGCTGGTGGGAGCGGCTGTCCGCCCGCGGCTACAGCGGGCAGCGCCTGGGCGTCGCCGCCGGGACGGCGGCCAATGGCTGAGGACGCCGTGACCGGGGAGCGGACCGTCCTCGTCTTCGGAGCGGGCGGGCAGGTCGGCTTCGAGCTGCTGCGCACCGCCTGGGGGACGGGGCTGCGCCCGGTCGGGCTGGCCCGCGCGGAGGGCGACGTGACCGACGCCGCGGCGGTCGCGGCGGCGGTCGCCGCCCATCGCCCGGCCCTGGTGGTCAACGCCTCCGCCTATACCGCGGTGGACAAGGCGGAGAGCGAGGCGGACAAGGCCTTCGCGGTCAACCGCGACGGGCCTGCCAACCTGGCGCGGGCCTGCGCCGCCGCCGGCATTCCGCTGGTCCACATCTCGACCGACTATGTCTTCGACGGGACCAGCAAGAGCGATCCCTGGCGGGAGGACGACCCCGTCGGCCCGCAAGGCGTCTATGCCGCCAGCAAGCTGGCCGGCGAGGAGGCGGTGCAGGCGCTGCTGCCCGACCATGTGATCCTGCGCACCGCCTGGGTGTTCGGGGCGCATGGCGCCAACTTCGTGAAGACCATGATCCGGCTGGCCCGGGAACGGGACGAGCTGCGGGTGGTCGCCGACCAGCACGGCTGCCCGACCCCGGCCGCCGCCATCGCCGCCGCTATCGCCACCATCGCCCGCACCCGGCTGACCGGCGGCTGGGCTCCCGGCATCTTCCATTTCGGCGGGACACCGGCCACCACCTGGCACGGCTTCGCCGACCGCATCGTGGAACGGGCGGCCGGCCGCATCGGGCGCCGACCGCCGGTCATCCCGATCACCACCGCGGATTTCCCGACGCCGGCCAAGCGGCCGGCCAACTCCGTACTCGACACGACCCGCATCGGCCAAGCCTACGGTATCCTGCCGGCGGACTGGCCAACCGGACTGGATCATGTGCTGGATGAGATTCTCGACTGACCGCCAGGACATGGGAGCGTAAGGCATGAAGGGCATCATCCTGGCCGGAGGCGCCGGCACGCGGCTGTACCCGCTGACCCAGGTCACCAGCAAGCAACTGCTGCCGGTGTTCGACAAGCCGATGATCTACTATCCGCTGTCGACGCTGATGCTGGCCGGTATCCGCGACATCCTGCTGATCACCACCCCGGATGACCAGCCCCAGTTCCGCCGGCTGCTGGGCGACGGCAGCCAGTGGGGCATCTCGCTTTCCTACGCCGAGCAGCCCAAGCCCGAAGGGCTGGCGCAGGCCTTCCTCATCGGCCGCTCCTTCGTCGGCGATGACCGAGTCTGCCTGATCCTGGGAGACAACATCTTCTTCGGCCACGACCTGGAGCCGGCCCTGCTGCGCGCCGCCGGACGGGAGGACGGGGCGACGGTCTTCGGGTACCATGTCCGCGATCCGGAACGTTATGGCGTGGTCAGCTTCGACGCCGAGGGCCGGCCGGTCGCCATCGAAGAGAAGCCCCGCCTGCCGAAGTCCAACTATGCGGTGACGGGCCTCTACTTCTACGACAATTCGGTTCTCGACATCGCCGCGACCATCAAGCCGTCCGCCCGTGGCGAGCTGGAGATCACCGACGTCAACAACGTCTACCTCCACAGCCGCAAACTGGCGGTGGAGAAGCTGGGCCGCGGCTATGCCTGGTTCGACACTGGGACCCATGAGTCTCTGCTGCAGGCCGCCGAATTCGTGCAGACGATCGAAGCCCGCCAGGGCCTGAAGGTCGCCTCGCCGGAGGAGGTCGCCTGGCGCAAGGGGTTCATCGGGTCCGAGCAGCTTGCCCGCATTGCCCAGCCGCTCGCCAAGAGCGGCTACGGCCAATATCTGCTTGATCTGCTCGACGGCGATGCTCCACTCAGGTGATGGAGGTCCCGTACCGGTCCTTCGACCGTGACCGGCTCCGGTGGCTCCATGACCACTCTCCTCGAAGGTTATCTTGAGGATGTCGGACGGCAGGTAGCCGGCTGGGTCTGGCTGCCGGCCGAGCCGGGCCGGCGGCTGCGGGTCACCGTTCTGTTCGATGACGGCTGCGGACTGAGATTGCGGGCGGAGACGGTTGCGGATCTCCATCGTGCCGATTTGGAGGCGGCAGGGAAGGGAGATGGCCGCTATGGCTTTACCCTGCCTCTGCCCGGCATCCTGGACGGTCGCGAGCACAAGGTGGAACTGCGTCTGCCGGATTTCCCCGATGCGCGGCCCGCCGGCTCCCCCCGGACCGCGATCTTCACCCTTCCACCGGTCGTCCTGCGACCAGCGCGCCCGGTTCATGCGGACATCGAACGGCTCCGGAGCCTGCTGGGCGATCTCGTCAAACTGAACGGCGGGGATGCGGCGGCGGCGATCCCCGATGCGACGACCCTCGCCGGCTGGCTTGCCGGCGCCGGCCACTGCTGGCTGGTCGCCGAACGACACGGCCGGTTCGTCGGCCATTGCCGGGTGTCGCCGGACTGGCCGGTCGAGCCGGGTTCCGGGGCGCTGTCGCTGGGAATCGAGCTGCATCCCGACGTTCGCGGCCGGGGCATGGGCGAAGCGCTGATGCGGGCAGCGCACTGCTGGGCGAGCGGGCGCGCCAGCCGGCTGGAGCTGGCGGTCCTGCCCCACAACGTCCGCGCCCTGCGGCTCTACCGCCGGCTTGGCTATGCCGACCTGGGAACCGTCCTGCTGCCTGAGACAAGGACGCCGCATCGCCGGATGGCCATAGCCCTGCGGCCTGGATCGCTCCGCCGGGAGCCGATCATCCTGATGGTCTGAAAACGGCTGTCGACGGCGGTACGGACAAGGCGCCGCTCCCATCCGGCAGCGACGAGGTGGAAGTGGCGAGGCGGAAGTTACCCCTTGCCGGCTGCATGAACCTCTGCATCCACGCCGCGCTCCGACGGTGGCCCGACCGGCTGCGCCCCTTCGCCGGCCGGGGGAGACGCGGAAAGGAGCCGGGCCAACAGTGCCTTCGCCCGCTCGTCCCCCAGGGCGGCTGCCCGCTCGAACCAGGTCCGGGCAAGCGCAAAATCCTTCACGTCCCCCCAGTGGGAGTGCAGTTCGCCCAATGCCGTCATGGCGCTCGGCTCTCTGCGGTCGGCCGCGGCGGTCAGCCAGCGGATCGCTTCGGGAACGTTGCGCTCCCCGCCCAGACCCTGCATGCGAAAACGGCCCAGATTGACCATCGCTCCGACATGGCCCTGCTCGGCGGCAAGCTGCGACCAGTGCGCTGCAGCGGCATAGTCCTGCGGAACCTCATCCCCCCCCGTGGCCAGGGCGGCTCCCAAACGGAACTGGGCGAGCGCACTGCCTTGCTCGGCGGCACGCCGGTACCAGTCGAGCGCCCCCACCGGATCGCGCGGAACGCCGAGGCCCAGGCTGTGAAGCATGCCGATATTGTAGACCGCGTCCGGATTTCCCTGCTCGGCGGCGCGTCGGAACCAGTCGAGCGCCCGGTCATAGTCGCGCTCCACGCCTCGTCCTTCGGCATAGAGGGCGCCGATGCGCAACTGGGCCAGTGGATCGCCCTGGCCGGCGGCCCGCTCCAGCCATTTCGCCGCCTCCATCTCGTCGCGCGGGACACCGGACCCCGCCAGATACATCTGGGCGATGATCTTCTGCGCCTCGCGATGCCCAAGTTCGGCAGCCCCGCGGTACCAACTCGCCGCGTCGAACAGATTGGGCTGCATGCCGGCCCCGCGGCTGTTCAGATGACCGAGTTGCAGCATCGCCTCGGCATCCCCCTGGACGGCGGCCTTGCGCAGCCAGGTCTCCGCCATCTGTGGATCGGCCTGGACACCGAGCCCCCGGACGTAGAGAAGGCCGAGCGCCCGTTGCGCCGCGGCGAAACCATGCTCCGCGGCCAGGCGAAAGGCTGCAATGGCCTTCTGATAGTCCTGCTCGACCCCCAGGCCGGCGGCATATTGCGTGCCGATATAGTACCAGGCGGTGAAGTTGTCCTGATCGGCGGCCTTGCGGAACCACTGGTGCGCAGCCTGCGGATCGGATTTCCCGGCATAGCCGCCGGCAAGCAGGGTTCCAAGCCCGAGCTGGGCCGCCGCATTCCCCCGCTCGGCCGCAGCCCGGTACCAGCGCTCGGCCTCGGCATAGTCCGTCGCGATGCCGAAGCCGGACGCATACATGTAGCCGAGCATGGCCTGGGCGCCCAGCACCCCCTGTTCGGCAGCCGCCCGTGCCCAACGCAGCGCCTCTTCGTAATCCTGCTCGACCTTCAGGCCGTTGGGGAAGAGGATCGACAGTGCTTCATCGGTCGGGACAATGCCCTTGGGCTGTTCACAGCCGTAATAGTAGATTTCGGCGAGCCGGGCCTGCGCCTCGCCATGCCCCTGGTCGGCAGCCTGACGATACCAGGCAACCGCGTCGACCGCGTTGCGCACCACCCCCTTGCCGAGATCGTACATGCGGCCGAGCTGGTACTGGGCTTCGGCATGGCCGGCACGGCCGGCCGCCAGCCAGTCCCTCAGCGCTGCTTGGTGGTCGTCACGCTCGAAGGCCTTCAGCCCTCTGTCATAGGCGTCCTGCGGCGAAGCGGAACCGAACAGCCGCCCCGCCGCCTTGATCAGGTTGCGCATAGGCACCGAAACCCTTTCCCTTTCACAGGGCTCCGCCATGGCGAGCCCGGTGTCGCCTCACGGCTCACGCATGCCTTCCGAACCGTTCCTCAGCGCACCTTCCACAAGATAGGACATGATGGTGCGCTCGCCGACCACAATGTCGGCAACAAGCGGCATGCCGGGAACGAGCCGGAAATCCTCCGGAACGTTGCGCAAGGTTACATCGGTCAATTCGATCCGGGCGCGGAAGAAGGGCTGGGTGGTCGGCTGGTCGTTGCGGCGATTGAAGGAATCCTCGCTGATCGTCCGGACGACGCCCTTTGCCATCCCATGTTCGACGTAGCGGTAGGCATCGAACTTGATCTGCACCTGGTCACCCGGCTTGACGAATCCCTGGTCGATGCCGGCGATGTCCGCTTCGACCTCCAGCTTGGCGTTGACCGGTACCAGGGTATAGATCGGCTGGGCGGGTTCCACCACGGAACCGACGGAGTATCTTCCGACCTCCAGCACCACGGCATCGTCGATGGCCCGCAGTTCGACCAGATCACGCCGCTTCTGCGCCTTCGACAGCTCTTCACGGGCACGCTCCAGCTCGACCTGGCGCGTGGCCAGATCGCTGAGCACGGTGCTGCGCCACTGCTGCGTATAGACCTCACGCTCCGCCCGCAGGGCCTCCAGATCGTGGGAGGAGGTCCGGATCGTGCCGTCGCTGAGGTTCAGGTTCCGCTCCGCCTCCACACGGGTATCGCTGGCGACCAGCGAGTTGATGCGGCTGCCGGTCTGATTCTTCTCCAGCGTCTGGCGCATGCGCTCGATCTCGCCCAGGATCTTCAGACGGGACCGGTAATAGTCGGCATCCTCCCGGCTGCGCTTGATCGTCGCCTGCAAGGTGGCCATGCGCTGATCGAAGTTGGCGAGCTTGGCCGCGTATTCCGCCTGACGGTAGCGCCAGATCGAAGCCTGCAGGGCCATATCGGGGCCGGCCTCGCCCGGCGGAGCGAAGGTAGCCCCCTTCGCCTCCGCCGCAAGGCGGGCGATCTCGGCGGTCAGCTTCTGGCTCTGCCGCTCCAACTGCGCCACGTCGGCCGACGAAAAGGTCGGATCAAGCGTGGCGAGCACGTCACCGCGCTTCACGACTTGGCCGGCGCGCGCATTCAGGCTGCGGATGATGGAGATCTCCAGCGGCTGGACCACGATGGTCGGCGACTGCGAGACGATCCGTCCCTGCGACGTCACCACCCGGTCGAGCTTCAGGACCGAAGCCAGCAGGATGAGCGTGGCCACCATGACGGCAAGCGCCCAGAGTACGGCGCGGGCACCGAAAGGCTCCGGCCGGCCGGTGATCTCCGCGGTCTCGCCCTGGAAATCGATGATCGCCTGCTCGGCGAGCCGGTCAGGTGTTTGCTGCCGGCGTAAGAGAAGCGCGGTCATGGGCGGGTCCCGGAGAGAGATGGCGGTTCTGCTGGAACCAGAGGTGGCGGTAGACATCGCAACGCTGCAGGAGCTCGTCGTGCTTGCCCATGTCGTAGAGCTTGCCGCGTTCGAGCACCATGATCTGATCGCAGCCGACCAGCGAGGCGAGACGGTGCGAGATGACGATCATCGTCCGCCCCTGGGCGATGCGGGTCAGGTTGTTGTTGATGATCGCCTCGCTGTCCGGGTCGAGCGCGCTGGTCGCCTCGTCCAGGATAAGGACCGACGGGTCGACCAGCAGGGCACGGGCGATGGCGATGCGCTGCCGCTGACCGCCCGAGAGGTTGGCGGAGCCTTCCTCGATCATCGTCTCGTAGCCCCGCGGCAGGCGCTCGATGAACTCCTCGGCACCGGCCAGCCGGGCGGCGCGCATCACCTCTTCCAGGGTGGCGCTGCGGTTGGCGGCCATGATGTTCTCGCGGATCGTCCCGTTGAACAGGAAGTTATCCTGCAGCACCACGCCCAGGTTGGAGCGCAGGTGGGTGAGGTCGATCTCACGCAGGTCGACGCCGTCGATCTTGATCAGGCCTTCATAGTTCTGGTGCAGCCCCTGCAGCAGGCGGGTGATCGTGGTCTTGCCCGAACCCGAGCGCCCCATGATGCCGATGACGCTGCCCGCCTCGATGGAGAAGGAGATGTCGTCGAGCGCCGGGTTCTGCGAACCGGGATAGCGGAAGCGCACCTCGGAGAAGGAGATGTCACCCTTGATCTCCGGCCGGACCCCTTGACGGCCCAGTCCCTGCTCCGGCGCCTGGTTGACTACCGACGCCACCTGGAAGACCGCGCCGCGCGCCTCCTGGAACTGCTGCATCAGGGCGGCGATCTGAACGAAGGGCTGGGTGGCGCGGCTGGCGATCATGCTGAAGGCGACCAGCGTGCCGCTGAAGACCGAGGCCGATTCCCCCATCGCAAGATAGGCACCGACCAGCAGGGTGCCGGCATAGATGCCCTTCTCCAGCGGCTGCAGAATGGTCTGCGGCTGGTTGGCGAGAAGCTGCATGTCGGTGTTGGCGCGCACGGCCTCGGCCACCCGCACATCCCAGTCATGGCGCTTGCGGCTCTCGAGCGCCAGCGACTTGATCGTGCGCATGCCGTGCAGCACCTCGATCATGAGGGAGCCCTTGCGCTGCTCCGCCACCACGACCTTGCCGTAGGCCCGCGCCAGCGGACCGATATAGGCCACCACGACGAGGCACATGAGCATGGCGACGCCCAGCACGAGGAAGGTGAGCGGCACGCTCATCACGAACATGGCCGGGATCAGGACCAGCAGGGTCATGGTGTCGAGCATCGTCCCGAACAACTGCCCGGTCAGGAAGTTGCGGATGCGCCAGACCTCGCTCAGCTTGTAGGAGATGACGCCGGTCGGGGTCCGCTCGAAGAAATCGATCGGCAGCCCGATCATCCGGTCGAAGATGTAGGTGCTGATGCGCGCATCCACCTTGGCCGTACCGAGCGCCACCAGATAGCGGCGCAGATAGCCGAACATGGTGTCGAACACCAGGAAGAAGGCGATGGCGGCTGCCAGGACGGACAGCGTCGACATCCTCTGGTGCACCAGGACCCGGTCGAGCACGATCATGAAGACGAGCGGCGGAAACAGGGCGAACAGGCTGAGCATCAGCGCGGACACGCCGACATCCCGGAAGATCCGCTTTTCACGCAGGATCTGGCCGACCAGCCAGGAGAAGCCGAAGGGGCGCTCCTCGTCCCGGGCACCGTATCGCCGCTTGGCGAAGATCGCCTCGCCATCCCAGACGGAGGAGAGCCGCAACTCGTCGACCGCGATGCAGGCTTGGTCCGGGCTTAGGGGATCCTGCAGCATGGCGGCGGACGCACTGCCGGGCTCGTTGCGGAAGGCGACCAGCACCATGGTCCGCCCGTCGCGCAACCGCAGCAGCAACGGCAAGGCCTTGCCCAGGCGCGACAGATGCTTCCACCGGAGCTTCGCCGCCCGGGCCTTCAGGCCGTTCTCCTCCGCCATCTTCAGGAGCAGCTTGGTCGGCGGCTCTCCCGTTTCGATGGCATGGTCGCGATGAAGCTGCTCGACCGAGAGATGCAGACCATGATGGCGCGCGACGACCGCAAGCGCATGCAGGCTGGTGGACCGTGACGCCTGCGGCGAGGCGCTCTGCGGATCGGAATCGGTCGTGCTGTGCATCTGCCCTCTGTATCCCGGTGGCTCTTCCGGCGGCGCGACTGTACTGTAGCACCTCCATCGGATACAAGCGACTGTCCCGGCCGGTCCGAGCCGGAGGTTGTTTCACCAGGGTACGGGAAATGAAGGTTTCGGTCATCACCGTCTGCCGTAACGCGCAGGCGGTCATTGGTCGCACGCTGGATAGCGTCGCGCTCCAGACCTACGGAAACATCGAGCACATTGTAATCGACGGTGCCTCGACCGACGGAACACTGGACCTGCTGGAAAGCCACCGCCCCCGGCTCGCGGCGCTGGTATCGGAGCCGGACACCGGCATCTACGACGCGATGAACAAGGGGCTGGCGCGGGCGACGGGCGACCTCGTCCATTTCCTCAACGCCGACGATTGGTTCTACGATCCCGGCGCGGTGGAGGCGGCGGTGCGCTTCGTCGAACGCCACCCGGAGGGCGACCTCTTCTACGGCGACATCGAGGTCAGGATGCCGGACGGGCAGACGATCATCCATGTTCCGCAGGACCCGGACAAGGCGGCGGAGACGATGGTCTGCGGCTGTCTGCCCCACCAGGGAACCTTCGCGCGGCGCAGCGTCTTCGACCGCACGGGTCCCTTCGACACCCGGTGGCGGGTTCATGCCGATTACGACTGGTTCCTGAAGGCAATCGCCGACGATGCGGTCACGCTTCTGCACATGCCGGTCACGGTGGCGTCCTTCGGGCTCGGCGGCACCTCCAGCAACCTCGCCAAGGGCCAGCCGGAGGTCTACGCCATTCAGAACAGCCTGCCGCTCTATCAATCGGAGGCATGGCTGCGCCGGCGGATCGAGCTGTATCAGGAAAGCTTCCTGGCCGTCCGGATGGAGAATGCGGAGTTGAAGCGGCGTCTGACGGCCGCGGAAGGAGGAGGCCAGACGCCACGGAATGCATTGCGCGATCTGGCGCGTTATGGCCGGGACCGGCTGCACCGGACGCTGCGCCGGGCCCGCCGGATCCTGTCGCCCGGCTGACCCATCCGCAACCCGCGCGGCCGGTGCTCCCCCGCTATCGGCCGGCGGACAGGCCGCGCAGCCGCCCGGTGCCCAGGTTCTCGAGATACCAGCGGTATGTATGCTCGAACCCCTCGCGCAGCGAGGTCGGCGCCTGCCAGCCCATGGCGGCGAGCCGGCTGGAATCCATGATCTTGCGGGGGGTTCCGTTCGGCTTGGTGGTGTCGAAGCGGAAAGTCCCGTGATAGCCGATCACCCCGGCCAGCAGTTCGGCCAGTCCGCGGATCGAGATTTCCTGGCCGGAGCCCAGGTTGACGTGCGGCTCGCCCGAATAGGTCTTCGCCAGGAACACCAGCCCGTCGGCCAGATCGTCGACGAACAGGAACTCCCGCAACGGGCTTCCGTCGCCCCACAGGACCACGCTGTCGCGGCCCTCGGCCTTGGCCCGGTGGATCTTCACCATCAGGGCGGCCGCAACGTGCCCCTGCTCGATGTCGAAGTTGTCGCCGTAGCCGTAGAGGTTGGTCGGCATCGCCGAGATGAAGTCGCAGCCATACTGCCGGCGATAGGCCTGACAGGCGCGGATGCCGGCGATCTTCGCCACCGCGTACCACTCGTTGGTCGGCTCCAGCGGACCAGTCAGCAGCGATTCCTCGCGAATCGGCTGTTCCGCCATCCGCGGATAGATGCAGGAGGACCCCAGGAAGACCAGCTTCCGGACCCCCACCCTCCAGGCGGTATGGATGACGTTCGTCTCGATCGCCAGGTTGCTGTAGATGAACTCGGCGGGGCGGCTGTTGTTGGCGTGGATGCCCCCGACAACGGCGGCGGCGAGGAAGACGACATCCGGACGGGCCTCCGCCATCCAGTCCTCCACTTCGGCCTGGCGGCACAGGTCCACACTCTCGCGCCCCACGGTCAGGATCTCGCACCGCTCCTGCTCAAGGCGGCGGACAATGGCCGACCCGGCCATGCCGCGATGGCCCGCGACCCAGACGCGCTTGCCTTCCAGGGAAAAGGGGATAGACGTCGTCATATGCTTGCCGTTCTCCGTATCGCCGCGCCGGGCGAATATGCCCGAGCGCGTTCCGCCGCCCGCCTAATATATCGAAATCGAGCAGCGTGTCTTTACCATGGGGTTAATCCGCCCGCCTGCTGGCTATGGTACTCCGCCAGCACGTCGTCAACCGCTCCGAAGCGCATGACCGTGCCGTGATCCAACCAGAGGGCCTTGTTGCAAAGCCTCTTCAGGACGTCCTCGACATGCGAGGCGACCACCATGATGCTTGATCGCTGAACGAAGCTCTCGGCCCGGCGCTGTGCCTTTTCCAGGAACTGCATGTCGCTGACAGCGATCCATTCGTCCATCAGCAGGATTTCCGGATCGACCGCGGTGGCCGCGGCGAAGGCCAGCCGCAACGTCATCCCGGCCGAATAGGTGCGCACCGGCAGGTCGAGATAGTCGCCGAGTTCGGTGAAGGCGGCGATGTCCTCCATCTTCCGCTCGATCTCGTCGCTGTCGATCCCGAAATAGGCCGCCCGCATCCGGATATTGTCATAGCCGGAGGCGTCGACATCGAGGCCGAGGCCGAGGTCGAACAGGGGGGTAATCCGCCCATCGACGCGGATCCGTCCGCCGGTCGGCTCGTACACCCCGGCCAGGACGCGCAGCAGCGTCGTCTTGCCGGCGCCGTTGCCGCCGATCAGCCCGACCCGGTCGCCATGCTCCAGCTTGAGCGAGATGCCGCTCAGCGCCTTCACCGTGATCCGGTGGTGCGCATCGTGCTTGAGCGTTCCGCTGGTGGACGATCGCAGCAGTGTCTTCTTCAGGGAGCGCGCGCTTCCCTGATAGAGGACGAAGTCGACCGAGACGTCGTTCAGGTGGATGGAAGCCATCTAGAGCCAATAGGCGATGCGTTTGCGGAAACGGGCGAAACAGGCGAAGGTGAACACCCAGCCGGCCACGGCGAACAGGATGCCGGCCGCCCAGCTCTCCCAGCCCGGCATCTGGCCGAGCAGCGGCGCCCGGATCACCTCGATCAGATGATGGAAGGGATTGAGCGCCATCAGATAGCGGCGCTCGCCCAGCAGTTCGGGCTTCCACATGACGGGTGTGACGAAGAACAGCAGCTGGATCAGGCTGGCGATGATCGGCGGGACGTCGCGAAAGCGCGTACAGATCATCCCCAGCAGCAGCATGATCCAGGCCGCATTCACCAGCAGCACCAGAAGGCCGACCGGGGCCAGCAGGCCGACTGCTCCCGGCTGGATCCCGAAGACCAGCGCCACCACCGCGAAGATGACGATGTTGTGGCCATAGATGATCAGATTGCGCCACAGCACCCGCAGGATATGCACGGACATCGGGATGCGCACGTTCTTGATCAGCGGCTCAAGCTCGATGAAAACGATGCAGCCTTCGTTGAGAAAGGAAGCGACGAAGGTCCAGGTAGCCAGGCCGATGGCAAGGAAAGGCAGGTATCCTTCCAGGTCCAGCCGGAACAGCGTGCCGTAGATCAGTCCCAGGCTCGCCACCATCACGGCCATGCTGAGCGTCAGCCAGAAGGGTCCCAGGACCGAACGGCGGTAGCGCTTGCGGATGTCGTGCCAACCGAGCCGGCTCCACAGCCGCCAGCGGCTCGCGCCCTTGACCAGGTCGTCGCGGGCCTGTTCCATGGCGCTGCCGCCGCCGGAGTCATAGAGGTGCCCGCTTCCCGAATGCGGGGAAGCGTCAGAACAGGTCCCGACCGTCATGACATGACCCTCCCTCGCCGGGCACCCCGAGACGGGAGGCGGCCGGGCAGGGGAGTGGGACAGCATGACGCGGAAGTCATGGACGGC
Organism: Azospirillum thermophilum; assembly: GCF_003130795.1. Taxonomy (NCBI): domain Bacteria; kingdom Pseudomonadati; phylum Pseudomonadota; class Alphaproteobacteria; order Rhodospirillales; family Azospirillaceae; genus Azospirillum; species Azospirillum thermophilum. Next base: position 17,736 of record NZ_CP029359.1, on the reverse strand, counting down.
AGCATACGGACTCCGAAACCAACCGGACGGGTCGCTTCTATACCCCGATCCCGGCCTCCTTCACAGCCCCGTCCTCCCGATTTCTGCGCCGGCCACCCCTGCACGGGGCACCGACGGCGGAAAGTGCCGCGGGTCATGGACAAGCCGGAGACCATGCATCCGCGATCCATTGCCAAAAGCCCGGCCCGATGCCGATTTGGCCGAAGATCGCGGCGCAGTTTGCTGTAGCAAGCTTTCGATAAAAGCTCTACACAAAGCGCCGGACCAATCATCCGACCGGCTGCCATGACGAATGCTTCGCAAAACGCTCGCATCCACCCCGTAGTCCTGTCCGGTGGCGCCGGAGTTCGCCTCTGGCCGATGTCGCGGGAGAAGTATCCCAAGCAGTTCCTGTCGCTGTGCTCGGAGCGCTCGATGCTGCAGGACACGGTGGGACGGGTCGCCAATCCGGCACTGTTCGCCACGCCGATGGTGGTCTGCAACCAGGAGCATCGCTTCGTCATCGCGGAGCAGATGCGTCAGATCGGGCTCGCCGCCACCCGCATCGTCCTGGAACCGGTCGGCCGCAATACCGCTGCGGCGACGGCGGTCGCTGCGCTGATCGTCGCCGAACAGGATCCGGACGGGCTCATGCTGATCCTGCCGGCCGACCATGCCATCCAGGACCAGGACGCCTTCCTGCAGGCGATCGCGACCGCCGCCGCCGCCGCCGGGACCGGGCAGCTCACCACCTTCGGCATCGTCCCCACTGCGCCTGAGACGGGCTACGGCTACATCCGGCGCGGCGACGCGCTTCCCGGGCAGGATGGCGCCTATCGCGTCGCCGCCTTCGTGGAGAAGCCGGCGCGCGAAATGGCCGAGCGCTACATCGCAGAGAAGAATTTCTTCTGGAACAGCGGCATGTTCCTGCTGCCGGTGCGCCGTTACCTGGCGGAACTGGAGCGCTGGGAGCCGGCTGTTCTGGAGGCCGCCCGCGCCGCCCTGGCCAAGGGCCGCTCGGATCTCGATTTCTTCCGCCTGGACGAGGAGGCCTTCGCCGCCGCCCCCTCCACCTCCATCGACTATGCGGTGATGGAGCGGACCGATTCGGCCGCGGTGGTGCCCTGCAGCATCGGCTGGACCGACGTCGGCGCCTGGTCGGCCCTGTGGGACATCGGCGACAAGGATGAAGGCGGCAACGTCTGCCAGGGCGATGCGGTCGCCTGGGACAGCACCGGCTGCTACATCCGCAGCGAGGACGGCGCCCTCATCGCCCTGCTCGGCATGACCGATACGGTGGTGGTCGGCACCGAGGACGCCATTCTGGTTGCCGCCAAGGACCGCGCACAGGACATCAAGCCGCTGGTCGAGCACCTGAAGAAGCAGGGCCGCAGCGAACCGCTGCTGCACCGCCGGGTCCACCGCCCCTGGGGCTTCTACCAGTCGCTGCACTCCGGCGACCGCTTCCAGGTGAAGCGGCTGACCGTGGCGCCCGGCGCCCGCCTGTCGCTGCAGAAGCACTATCACCGTGCCGAGCACTGGGTGGTGGTGAACGGCACGGCGCTGGTCACCCGCGGGGACGAGCAGATCCTGCTGCAGGAGAACGAGTCCGTCTACATTCCGCTCGGGACCGCGCACCGCCTGGAAAATCCGGGCAAGGTACCGCTCAACCTGATCGAGGTGCAGTCGGGATCGTATCTGGGTGAGGACGACATCGTCCGCCTGGAAGACCATTACGGCCGATCATAGCCCCCGCATCGGTGACCGGTGACGGCGACCGGACGGCGGATGGTGGGGCAGATGCAAACCCGTGCGGACCGGCCTGACGGTCTGCGCCCGCACGGGCAGATATCGTGGCCGCCCTACTTCGACGCGCATGTCTGGTTCACCTTCCTGTTGCGCGGCGACGTCCGGGGAACCGAGGATGTCGGAGACGAGGAGACCCGCCGCCGCTTTCTGATGTGGTGGCTGTGCTTCGGCCGGAAGGAGCATGCTCCCTGGCCAGCCACGCCGGAACAGCGGCGGATCGCCTGGGAACCCATCCCCTTCCCGGGCCCGCCGGGCGGCCTGACCGTTCCCCGGATCCTGCATTATCTGCTCGATGCGCGCGGCGACGTGGCCGCCGCTGTCCGTGCCGCTCAGCCCGGCGGGCCGCAGCGGGCGCTCGGCTGGCTTTTCCTGCACGGGGTGCGGGAGATGGGCCTCGACGATCTGGTGGACGACGGCATCCGCGCCTGGTGCAACGCTCCGGCGGAAGCCGGCGGGCGCGACGCCCGTCCGCTGACCAACCTGATGTCCGCGGTCCTGGCCTTCCGCGAGGATCTGCAGGGCCGCTTCGATCTCTCCGGTGAAGACGGGCGTCGACGACTGGCCGACTGGATGTGGCACAGCGGCCTCATCGCGCAAGGTCCGGCCGCCGGTTCCTCGTCCCTCTCCGCCGGCAGGGCGGCGGAGAGGGACGAGGAACCGGCGGCTCCCCCGCTACCGGCCCACGGCGGCTGCACCCTCGTCGGTTATGCCTATGGCGAGCTGGGGATCGGAGAGGATGTGCGGATGATGGCGCAGGCCCTGTCCGGCAGCGGGGTGCCCGTCAACATCGTCGATTTCTCGCAGGGAACGGTTGCCCGCAAGCAGGACTCCTCGGCGGCCGCGCATGTGGCCGACGGCTTTCCCTACGCCGCCACGGTATTCTGCCTGACCGGCTTCGACACGGCCCGTTTCCTGATGGAGCGCGGGTTCCGGACGACCGTCGGGCGCCGGGCGATCGGCTATTGGCCCTGGGAACTGCCGCGGTGGCCGGATCCCTGGCGGACGGCCTTCGGGCTGATCGACGAGTTGTGGGTGTCGTCGCGCTTCACCCAGGAGGCGTTCGCCCCGCTGGCGCCGGTTCCGGTCCTCCACATGCCGATGGCGGTCGAACTGCCGCGGGTCGCCGCGGTGACGCGCCGGCAGTTCGGCCTGCCCGAGCGGGACTTCCTGTTCCTCTATGTGTTCGACGCCAACTCCTATCTGGACCGCAAGAATCCCGCCGCCGCCGCCCGCGCGTTCCGGCGCGCCTTCCCCCATGGGAACGAGCCGGTCGGGCTGGTCTTCAAGGTCATGAACCCGCCGTCCGACAGCCCGGTCTGGCGGGAGTTCCTGGAGCATTGCGCCGGCGACCATCGCATCCGCATCCTTGCCGAAACCCTGGACCGGCCCACCGTCCTGGGGCTGATCGGAGCATGCGATGCCTATGTGTCGCTCCACCGCGCGGAAGGATTCGGCCGGACGATCGCCGAGGCGATGCTGCTGGGCAAGCCGGTCGTCGCCACCGGATGGTCCGGCAGCAACGAACTGGTCCGTCCGGACACGGCCATCGCCGTGGCTGCCTCTCCCAGGCCGGTCGGCCCCGGCGAGTACCCGTGGGGGGAGGGCACCTACTGGGCCGAGCCGGACATCGACCACGCGGCCTGGGGCATGCGCGCCCTGGCCGTCGACGCCGCGCTGAGGGCACGGCTGGCCGGGGCCGGGCGGACCCATGTCCGCCTCAACCACAGCGCCGCCGCCGTCGGCCGGCGCTACCGCGACCGGCTGGCGGCGCTCGGGCTGCTGTGAGCGCTTCGTCAGCCTCCGTTCACCCGGCAGCCCGGGCGAGGGCAGCGTCACGCTCGGCGCGGGCGGCCTCCAGCGCGGCGAGCGCGGACGCCTGCACCTCCGACAGGAGGTCGGCGAGCGGGAAGCCGTCCGCACCGGCCACGCCCACCGGCTCCGCCGGACCGATGAAGTCCCCGACGATGGCGCCGTCGTCGCTCCGCGTCACGTAGCGGAACTGCGCGTGCGCGCCGGCGAGATTTCCGCCGCGATCCCAGCGCACCAGGAATTCGTAGGGGTGCTTGGTCGTCTGCATGGTGGCCCTCCTTGAATTGGGGATCGATGACGGGAGGTCAGGACACGGCCGAGCCGTCGGGCCAACGCCAGGCGGTTCCGTCCGCAACGGCCAGCCGCCGGTTCGACGACCCGTCCGAGACGAAGGCGAGGCGGCCGGCCGGCGAGGCAGTCGGTATGGTGGCGACGGTGTAGGAGCGCAGCCCCAGGTGCGACGCCGCGTCCACGATCGTTGTGGCGTCGTCACGGTGCTGCAACGACCCGTCCGGGGCGATCCGCAGCCGCGGCGTGGTCGCGGAGATTCCCCCTTGGGCCGTGCGGAACACGACCTGCTGGCTGGAATAGGTGCCGTCGTGGATGTTCTCGACGAACACGCCGCTGTCGCCACCCCCGTCCATCACCGTCAGGGCGACTGCGCCCACATTCTCGGGCCGGTGCGGCCCCGCGGCGATTGCCGCCGACATGCCGATCTTCAGTCTGGAGCCGGCCGGGACCGCGAGCGGCGCCTTGGCGTCCAGCGCCGGTTGCAGCCCCGCGACATCGGCCGGCGTGTGGCCGTGGCCCTGGACGGCCAGGCCCGACCGGATGGCCGCGACGGTCGTCCGGACCGTGGCGGTCCCGTCGTCGACCGGGACGATCTCCGCCCCGGTCAGGGGGCCGGCGGCGGGCAGTTCATGAAGGGCGGTTTCGGACATGGCGGGTCATCTCCGGATGAGGCGGTCGCCCGCACGGGTCGCGAGGACGCCGCCCGCGCGGGTTCTCAGGAACGGCAGGGCTTGGCGGATGCCGGCCAGGAGTCGGCCGAAACGAGGCAGCATCACAGCATCTCCGACAGGTGCAGCGTGCCGTCCGTGCCGGCCCGGACGACCGCGACGGCCATGCCGGGGACGACGCGGAAATACTCCGGCACCCCCGCAGGCAGATAGTGGTCGCCAGCCGTAGCGACCGGCGCCGGCCCGAAGGCCAGGAAGCAGGCCGACGTGGCAACCAGCCGGATCACGGTGGTGTCCGCGCCGAAGGGAAGGGAGGTGCGTGAGGCCGCGTCGATGGTCACGGCCTGCGGCGTCCCCGGCAGCAGGACCTGGATGCGTTGGCCGAAGTCGTCGATGGGCAGAACGGGCATGCTGGCGGTCTCCGGTCGTGGGAAGCGCTCGTCGGCGGCGTGCCCGCCCCGAACGCAAAACGCCCCGCGCGGCAGGAGCCACGCGGGGCGCAGAATTGGTGTTTATGGTTTGTTCTTATTCCCGGTGTGGATGATTGTCAAGAACGATCCGCGCTGAAAGGCGGAATCAGGGGATGGAGCGGCCTTGAAAAGCCTGCCTTATCTTCTCGACGGCTTCCGCGCCGATACGTTCGTGAGCCGGTCGCGGGTCGAGCGTGGAAACATGCCTTCTGTGGTAAAGCGTTTCCCGGTCATGGTAGCTGAAGACAACGTCCCTGACGGATGGATCGTCCCTTTTCAAGGCGTGTGATCTCTCAAATACTGCCTTTTGATTGTGACGTGATACGATATCTTTTATCTCACTGTCACTTACGTCCGGATAAACATATCGAGCAATCACTGCGCAAGCGGAAACCGTATCTTGAGAAATTTTCTGGTATTCTACGACCAGCGCATGATCACGAATATTATCATAAAGCTCGAACCATTTCGAGAGACTGGCAATCAGAATATCCACATCACCGCCAAAGGCCTCCATCCAGGATGCAATGGCGTCTTCAGGATTCCGAATCGTACAGATTGCCTTCACAGTGCCGCTTCTGACAAGATTCAGGGTTTCTTCATCCGCATCATGCGCTTTCATGATGGCGTTTTGTGCGTTTCCTGCACTGGCCTGTAGCTTGGCAACGCTCGGCGTCGTCAATTGATGAAGGGAGCCCCGCCGCAGCGACAGTTCGCGAACGACGTTGAAGCTGAAAGTCGAGCCGCTCCGAGGCATGCCAGCGATGAATATAATAATTTTAGCAACCTTTTATTTTTCATCTCTCCATTGTTGATAATTATAATTGTGTCGATGATCTGATGGGGTGTGATTCTTTGGTGATCGGGAATCACGCTCCCGGTGACAGGCCGACGACGCCGTTGACGCCGGTCGGTCGCGGCTATGCCGCGTCGGGGATGCCATGCTCCGCGCAGGCCCGCTGGAAAAGCCGGACGGCGCATTCGTACAGGGCGCGGTCGATCTCGGTGACGGCTTCGATGGCGGCGTAGTCGTCCTGGGTGATCTCCAGCCCCAGGCTGTCGGCCGTGGCGCCGATGTTGGCGCGGTATTCGGATTTCGGTCCCGGCAGGCCGAGCGCCGCCGCGAACAGCTCCAGCGTCCTGTGATGGTTCTCCGCGATGCCCACGGCCTTCATGCTCTCCAGCGCTCTCTCCGCATAGCGGTGGAGATAGGGGCCGCGTTGCAGGGAATGGAGCGCGTCCTCGAAAGCCACCGACACGTCGCCGTAGTTCCTCGCTCCGGGTTCGGCGGTCCTGGTGATGTCCAGGGACCAGGACAGGGACGCGAGATAGCGCGCCTGGAAGTTCTCGACGGAGCGCGACAGGATCGGGTGGAAGCAGTAGTCCTTGACCGACAGGCCCTGGGCCAGCTTGTGAAGCGGGTGCTCCGGGCCGCGCCGGACATGCTTGATGTGCGATATGGTGCGGGCGACCGGGCAGCGGAGCACGGTCACGATGTCCGGCCAGGCGCGCAGCCACAGAGGCAGCAGGCCGCCGAAATGCCCGATGTAGACCCGCCATTGCCGAAGCTCGTCCTCTCCGGCCGTGATCAACCCGTCCCACAGGCGATGGGGGCAGATGGTCCCGGCGGGGAGAGAGTCGTAGAAGTATTCGGTCGTGCTGGTCCCCGCCGTCTTGGGGATATGCAGGAAATAGGTCAGGGCGTGAGAGGTCATTGCGTCCGTATCCTTTCCCGGCCAGCAGCACCCGCCCCGCCCGCTCCTGAAGCCGGATGGGAGGTGCTCCGTGCGCGTGACGATCCGCGGCGGGAGACGGGACCGTCCCCCGCCGTCCGGCCTCAGCCCCCGAAGGCGCTGAACAGGACTTCCGTCGGCAGCAGGGCGGCGGGATGGCCCTCCCGGCGCGCACGGTCGTAGATGGCCCGGAAGTTGGGAATGTACTTGTCGAGTTCACCCAGGTGCTTCAGGCGCAGGAGCAGCCGGGGTGGAGAGACGTAGGCGCTGTTCCCGACGCGGTCGTTCTCGAAAAGCTCACGCCACATCATCTCGACGAGCCACAGGCGGTTGGCGCGCCGGCGATCCACCTCCGCCGGGTCGCAGCCCGCCCGCTCCGCCAGATCCCAGCAGTTCGGAAGATGCTCCAGCTCCAGCATCGCGCCGTAGTCGACCCAGGACACGTTCGAATTGACGACGAGCGACGGCTCGCCGATCCAGTAGGCCGGCTCGTCCGCCATGTAGTGCAGGACGTAGTAGGCCGTCGGGACGCAGGAGACCATGGTCGCGAAGATGCGGCCGCTGGTGTCCTGGCAGTAGGACCGCAGCCCATGGTCCCGCCGATAGACATGCGAGTAGATCGCCGTGAAGAAGTTTTCGCACTTGGCTGCCAGATGCTTGACCGGAGCGACCTCGTCCGGACCGGGCGGCTCGAGCGTGTTGTACCCGTCGAGGAAACCCTGGAGGTCGGTGATGGAGCCCGGATTGTTCTCGGAGCTGTAACCGTAATTCATGTAGATGAGGCCGATGCCAGGATGCTCGTCCAGGATCCGGAGGATCCGGTCGATCGTGCCGGCCCGGGTGAGATCGTCGTCGCCGAGAATCCAGATATACTCGCCCCGCGCCCGCTGCGCGGTGACGGCGAGGTTGCCGAGCATGCCCACGTTCTTCGGGTTGCGGACATAGGTGAAGTCCGGACGGTCCAGGTACGGCTTCACCACCTCCGGCGTGTTGTCGGGTGAGGTATTGTCGACCACCAGGACTTCCAGATCGGAGCGCGGGGAACCGATCTGCGCAAAGATGTTCTGCAGGCTCAGCGCCACCCAGCCGGCACGCTTGTAGGTACTGATGCAGATGGACAGCCTGGGCCGCCGCCGCAGGTTCGGCAGCGCCGCATAGATGTCGCGCCGCATCCGCCTTTCCGGTACGCACAGGGTCTCCGCCAGCCGGTCGGTGGCCAGTTCGACGGCTATGTCCCGCGCGTAGGCGTTCCATGTCCGCACCGGCAGGGCGAGAGCCTCGCGGGCGAGGCAGCTCCTCCAATCCTGATCCAGCAGCTTCAGGATCGCGATCCTGACCGCCGCCTGATCCCGCAGGCTGGCCAGCACCAGACCAGGCGCGTGGCCGGCCGTGCCGGGCCCCTCGTCCAGGACGAGGCAGGGAACGCCCAGCCAAAGGCTGTCGGCCACCGCCGGGGCTCGTGCGCCATCGCCGCTGAGCGAGATGACGACATCCGCGTCCTCCCGGCAGCGCCCGGCAACCGCCCCGTCGCGATCCTGGTCGAAGCGCAGTTCGAAGCCGGCATGGCCCTTCAGCGCGCCGGCGAGGGCCGTATCCGGCGCCACACCGGATATGGTGAGCGCTATGCCGCCGGTCGCCTGCCGTGCCGCCTCGGCCACCGCCATGGCCAGCGGGCCGAGATGAACGGCGTAGCCCGGCTCGACCACCGCGTGGATCCGGAGCGCGCCGGGCCCAGACCGCCTGGGCGCACCGGGCCGCAGCCGCTCCGGGATCTCGTTCGCCGAGGCCAGCCGCTTGAAGCGATCCTCGGCACAGAAGAGCTTGCCGCGCCAGGACAGCAGGAAACGGTAGAAAGCGTCGAAGGCCCCGTCCGATGCGCACAGCACCTTGTCGAAGCGGGCAATCTCCTCGAAACAGGGGCCGGCATCCTCGGACGCGCCCCCGGCGTCGGTCAGGATGGCGGCGACCCGCAACCCGTTGGCCTTGGCGTAGACGGAAAGACCTGTAAGCGCCGCTCCGCGAACGCCCCTGGGGACGACCACCCAGCCCGGCGCCCCGGTCTCCTGCGGGCCGATCCATTCCGACCAGACGCCTGCCCCGCCCACCAACTCCAGACGGGCAAGATCTGCCATCGCCGCAGGAACCAGCCGCCCGGCTTCGCAGTCCCAGGCAGCGGGAACGACGCCGATCCCTCTCACCGCGAAGGCGTGAGCCAGACGTTGGGCGAACAGGACGTCAGCCCGGCTGGGCGTCCCGGCATCCAGGCAGAGATAGAGCGGCGTCGGGTGCCTGGCACTGTCGGATGCCTCGCTCAGCAAACCTCGCAGGCGCCGGACCGCATCCGGCCCGGCGGCTCCCGCAGGAGAGGGAGCGTCCGCGGCGAAGGGAATTCGCCTGATCAGCGGCACCCGGTCGGCGCGCTGGTGCTGCGTGAGGAAGCCGAGCAGGTCGTTTTCCGCCATCGTCGACGCGGGAATGAGGACGTCGGCCAACAGGAGAGCCTGCATGTACAGCTCGAATGCCGCCGCCTCCTCACCGGCGCAGGAGGGCCGCCGCAGGGGGTCGGCGTCGTGGAACACAAAGGCCGTGCCGAGCCGCAGCCGGCGCGCCTCGATGATCAGGTCGGTCTCGAACAGGTAGGAAACGCTGGGCGTCGCCCGCACCGTTCCCGGGACGAGCAGCCAGTCGCGTCCCGGGGTGAAGGGCGCGTCGAGAAGGACGGGCGGTTCGTCGCGGACGGAGTGGAGTTCCAGGTGGCGCAAGTCATGGGGGGCCCAGGACAGCCGGTTCAGCTCGTCCCGGCGCAGAAGCACGAACTTCTTGAGCTCGGGGCTCCAGCGGACGAAGCGGAGGATCTCTCCCTGGGCGAGCAGCTCCTGGCCCAGGCCGAGGACGAAGTTCGGCAGCACGACCTGCGGCGAGTCCGAGGCTTCGACCAGAACGAAGATGCTGCGGCCGCTCTCCGTGTCCTTCAGGACGATCGGCGGAGCGGGCGGAGAAGGGGGAGGCGGAGAAGGGAGGGGCGGTGCCGCCTCGACCGGGGCGGGCGCCTCCGACACGGGAGCCTCCTCGCCCGAAGGCTCTGCCGACGGCGGGGCCTCCGCCGGGGGAGAGGGGAGGGGCTCGGCCACGGCAGGAGCGTGGGCATCCCGCAATGCCAGCAGGAGATCCGCTCCGGGAAGCCGGGTATCGGGGGCCGTCTGGCGGGCCAGCCCCTCCGGGGAGAGGAAGAGGTTGCCCACCAGCTCCGCCTTCGACACACCACTGTCCAGCAGGGCCAGATGATGGGCGAAGCCCTCCGGGTCGGACATGCGGCCGAGGACACCCCAATAGGCCCGATGAATGAAGGTCGCCCCTTCGAGAACAGGCAGCTCGTCGAGGCCGGCCATCGGCCCGTGAACGGCCGCCTGGCGGGCCAGTCCTTCCTCGGACAGGAACAGGATGCCGATCATCTCGGCCCTCGAATGGCCATTCTTCAGCCGGGCCACATGGTAGGCATAGCCGTCCGGATCGGGCGCGCGGCCGAGGACCGCCCGGTAGGCCCTATCGACGAAGGCGCCTCCGAAAAGCGATGGAAGCTCGCCCGCCGTGCCCGCGGCCGGCCTCCGGTTCTGCAGATGGCGCTCCTGCCCTTCCGGAGAAAGGAAAAGGCTGCCCACCAGTTCGGCCTTCGACATGCCACCGTTCAGCAGGGCCAGGTGATGCGCATGTCCCGCCGGATCGGACGTGCGGCCGAGGACGGCCCGGTAGGCCCCGTCGACGAAAGCGCCTCCCTCCAGGGCCGTCAGCCCGTCCAGGCCGGGAATCGGTCCGTAGATGGCCGTCTGCCGCTCCCGCCCTTCCGGGGAGAGGAAGAGGCTGCCCACCAGTTCGGCCTTCGGCATGCCACCGTTCAGCAGGGCCAGATGATGCGCATACCCCGCCGGATCGGGAATGCGGCCGAGGACGGCCCGGTAGGCCCCGTCGACGAAAGCGTCTCCCTCGAGCGCGGGAAGACTGTCCAGAATGCCCATAGCCGGCCAAACCTTGATTTTCTGCGACAGGATCCGGTCGATCCCGGCGAAAGTCTGCCATTCCCCGAAGTCGGCGTACAACGCGATATGAGCGGCGACGCCCATTGCCATGATCTCGGCGAACGAGACATCCTCGACACAGGTGCCTTTGCCGAGGAACTGCGGGAAGGGCGCCGCGTGCGTGAAGACGACCGGCCGCTCCGTCGTCAGGGCGAGGCAAGCCAGGCTCTCGAGTTCCTCGCCCCGGCTCGGATCATGGTAGAAGACGGCCATGGAATCCGCCGCCATCTCCTCAATGATGGCTGTGGCGTCACCGGGCAGGGAGCGTACCGAAACCGTCACGGCGCGTGTCGGATCATGATACCACCCGAGCGCGGCGAGGCGGATTTCCAGCTTCGCCCCGACCGGCCCGGGAGCCTCGACGAACACCTCGGCCTCGCCGACGTCCCGACTGATCCTTTCCAACATCTCCCCGAGGTTCGAATCATCAGCCGCGAACCCGATCAGCCAGATGCGCGGCGGCCCGGGCCGCCTGGCCGCACCGATCGTGAAATAGGGAATGATCGGGCGGCGCGGCAGGACGAAGATGTCCTCACCCCGGGCAACCGGGCCGCCTTCCGGAGCTTCGCCGCACAGAATGATCTTCGGCCCGGTGACAAAGGGCAGGGCACTGTCCAGTGTTCCCGGATCACCCCGGAAGCCCGTCACGACCACGGCCGCCGGCCTGTAACCGGTATCCTGCGCCGCGAAGTCGTCCAGCTCGTCACGGCGGACCAGGCGGACATCGTAGACACCGGAGCGCCCCAGGCAATCCACGAGCCGGGTCTCATGGAAGAGGATGGATGTCCCGCCGGCCTCCTCGAAGGAGAGGACCAGCACCGGAAGCGGACGGACCGATTGCTGGAGCGGCGTGTCCCCCTTCTCCCCGGACGCCGCGGCGATGCCGAAGGTCGCGAGCATGCGCTCGAACGTCCGCGTAAACGACTGGGAGGACCAATCCTGTTGCAGGCGGCGGACGGACGGCGCGCTGGTATCGAGCGCCTCCCGCAGGGTCATCACGGGATAGGGGGGGATATATTTGTGGATATGCCGGAACGTGTCGTTGGTTCCGGTCAGCAACGGGCGTCCTGACAGGATCGCCTGATCCGTGGTCGCCGACAACCCGGCCTGGCGCCGCGTGTACAGGAAACAGTTCAGGTCGCTTTCGGAACACCATTCGAGCAGTTCGTCCGGCGACAGGAAGTCATAGCTGAAGCGGACGTCGATGCCGGGCTTGGCGATTCTCCGGCACAGGGCGGCGAGGTACTGCGGATACGCCGTTCCGTGGATCCCGTCGAAGGAGGACGTATAGGTGCCCGGTGGAATATTCACGCGGACGACCGCCTGATCGAACTCCCGGTTGACCAGTTCGACGAGAAGCGGGAATCCCTTGCCGGGAGTGCCGAAGCCGAAGGAACTGATGACCGGGATGCCGTTCCTCTCCGCGGGGCGGTGCGGTTCTCCCGGCAGCGGGCGGGGAAACGGAAAAATCTTGCCCGTCGCAGGCGTCGACGGATCCAGGGCGATATAGCCGTCGAACACGTCGATGGCCACGTGGCGCAATGGATTTCCGGGCTCGACCTCGAGCAGGATGGAAAACTTGATGCCGGGAAGCCTTCCGATGCTCTCAAGGTCGATGCGAGAGGCCATCGTAATGAAGTGCCAATTGAATATCCAGAAATCATAACTCGGCGGCTCGTCATCAAGCGTGCCGTCAAGAAGCCTGACGACCCCCTCCGATGCGAGCGCTCCAACATCGATTTTGTCGATCGGGAAATAATCTAGTGTGTATACATTAGAACTATTGATGCAATTATAGACCATGCGGCCGCTTTCATAAATACTGCACTTTTCCTCTGCTGTATTTATGAAAGCGCCACGAATAATATTATGGACCTTGCATTCTTCTGTGCTCGAATTGTCCATTTTTAGCACCCCGAAGGCATCAACATATTTATGCGCGCAGCCACAGGAATTTATCTCTAAAGCAACGAAAATCAAAAGCAAAAGAGCGCGCATCTCGGCGAGATGGCATTACCGTCACCTGTCTTGCAAACAGGTAACACCGCGAAACAGGATTGCGTGGTCGCACTCATGCGGGCGGAAGGCGAATCAAGGACCCGGAATCTCATGCTTTCATGGAAATTTCCTGCCTGGCCTCCCTTCCATCCGCTTCCTCTGCGCCAGCAGGCCATGCGCGCCGGCAGGAAAGTCGGCGTTGCCGAATCGGGTTGAACGCAAGCAGAAACTCCGGACCGGCACATGAGCTTCCGATCTGCGGCAATTTCCGGATGTGATTTTTTGCCGCACGGCCGATCGCTGGCCTCTCCTCCCATGGTTTCATCATGCCTCCTCCATGCCCCGGCGGCCCGGGGCGAGGCAAGGTGAACCGCCATCCCTGTTCGCCGGAACGATTCTAACGTAAGACGTTATAATCGGAAACAGGTGGTGGGGCATACGCGAAATGGAACAGGCCCCACGTGCGCCCCATGGAAAGTTACACTTCACGCTCTCCCATCGGGCTGGTAAAATTGTCATTGCCAAAGCGCCTGGGCGCGGATGAATCACGCTTAAAATGCAAGGAGTAATATGGTTTTCGTCTCCTATGCCCAGAATTTTGAAGATGCTCTGCTGTGGCGGGCCCTGAAGCACGTCAGCAAAGGCACATACATCGACATAGGGGCATGGGATCCCAATTACGACTCGGTGAGCAAGGCCTTCTACGAGCAGGGTTGGCGCGGCATACATGTCGAACCCAACTTGCGATACGCCGACGCGCTGCGCCGCGACCGTCCTGATGAACTCGTTCTGCAGGCCGCGGTCCTGGATCACCCTGAAGGGCTGACCTACTATGAAATCGTGGACAATCCCGGCATGTCCACGGTAAAGGCCGACATTGCCGAGGAACGGCGGCGCCAGGGCTATAATTTCGTGGTCCATGATGTTCCGTCGATCACTCTGGACCATGTTCTGGGGCGATCTGCGACCGATGACATACACTGGCTGAAAATCGATGTCGAAGGCGCTGAGGCCGCTGTCCTCAGAGGCTGGACAAAGTCCAAGCGGCGCCCCTGGATCATAGTCATCGAAGCAATAGATCCGGTAAATCGTTCTGAAAACTACAGAGAATGGGAGAGTTTGATTCTCTCTAAAGGATACGTATTTGTTTATTTCGATGCGCTAAATCGTTATTATTTGTCAAAGGCCCATCTTGATCTGAAGGAACATTTCCGTTACGGGCTTTGCCTTTTTGATGAAGTCCAGGCATGCGAGAACAACTGGACGGCTGGCGCCATTGTGCAACGCTACAAGGGCGAGCTGGAACAGGTGCGGGCTGAGGCCGATGCCCACAGCCGGGAAGCCGAGAGTCGCTTCCTCGCGGAACGCGGCCGGCTCCAGGAAACGGAATCGGAGCTGCGCGGCAATCTCGAGGAATCACACGCGGCACTGAACCATGTGCATCATGAGCTTGGCAAGGCACGACAGGAACGAGATGCGGCACAAGCAGAGCTCGCAACCACACAAAGCGCCTTCCAAGCAAAGCAGGAAATCCTGACCCAGACGCAGCAGGAGCTTGTCCGGACCCGGCAGGAGTTGGATACGACACAAGGAGATTTGCGCAGGAGCCAGGAAATCCTGGACCGGGTGCAGCAGGATCTCGTCCAGGCCCATCGGGACCGCGAGGCGGCACAGGCCGAGCTCGCAACCACGCAGGGTGCTCTTCAAGAAAGTCGCAACATACTGACCCAGGTCCAACTGGATCTCGTCCAGGCGCACCGGGACCGCGAGGCGGTGCAGGCCGAGCGCACCGCCCTGCAGACGGCGCTCCACGAAAAGCAGGACGCCCTCGACCGGACCCGGCAGGACCTCGTCCGGGTCCAGCAGGACCACGAGGCGGTGCAGGCCGAGCGCACCGCCCTGCAGGCGGCGCTCCACGAAAAGCAGGACGCCCTCGACCGGACCCGGCAGGACCTCGTCCGGGTCCAGCAGGACCACGAGGCGGTGCAGGCCGAGCGCACCGCCCTGCAGGCGGCGCTCCACGAAAAGCAGGACGCCCTCGACCGGACCCGGCAGGACCTCGTCCGGGTCCAGCAGGACCACGAGGCGGTGCAGGCCGAGCGCACCGCCCTGCAGACGGCGCTCCACGAAAAGCAGGACGCCCTCGACCGGACCCGGCAGGACCTCGTCCGGGTCCAGCAGGACCACGAGGCGGTGCAGGCCGAGCGCACCGCCCTGCAGACGGCGCTCCACGAAAAGCAGGACGCCCTCGACCGGACCCGGCAGGACCTCGTCCGGATCCAGCAGGACCACGAGGCGGTGCAGGCCGAGCGCACCGCCCTGCAGGCGGCGCTCCACGAAAAGCAGGACGCCCTCGACCGGACCCGGCAGGACCTCGTCCGGATCCAGCAGGACCACGAGGCGGTGCAGGCCGAGCGCACCGCCCTGCAGGCGGCGCTCCACGAAAAGCAGGACGCCCTCGACCGGACCCGGCAAGACCTCGTCCGGACCCGGCAAGACCTCGTCCGGATCCAGCAGGACCACGAGGCGACGCAGGCCGAACTCGCCACCGCATGCGCCGAGCTGCGCGAGAATCGTCAGGTGCTGGAACCGACCCGAAACGCCCTGGCCAGAACCCGTACCTTGCTCGATATGGCCCGGCGTGAATTGGCCCAGCGGAGAGAGGGCGAAGCGGAGCGGAGCGATCCGGAACTGGACAGCCTCGCCCTCCTGAACGCTTTGACGTGGCGCTTCGGCCCTGCCGCCGATTGTCGTTCACCTGCCTTGGTCGAAATCCGGCGCAGCGTGGAGCAACTCGGCGGTGTCGTCGTTCCGGACGGAGCGCCCTTTGCTGCCGATGTGAACGTGGTCGGGGCGTTGCCCGCCACGCCACCCGATGTCCGGGAGGCGTGGCCCCTGTTGGTGGAGCATGGCTGGACGGAGACCGGCGTCCCAGCCGAGTGGGTCGACCGCGCCAACGAACGGCTGGGTGGCATCGCCTGCATCTCGAGGCACAGCCTGAAGACCCTGGTCGATCAGGGGCTTTCCATTCCTGCAGCCGTCGTCGGCATTGGAGTGGACCACTGGGAGGCCGTGGCGACCGCTCCGGGAGTCGTTGCCCCGGGCAAGGGCTTCCGCTTCCTGCACGTCTCGTTCAGGACAGCGGACACAGGCCTCGACCTGCTGCTGGAATCGTTCGGGTATGTGTTCAGCGACGAGGACGACGTGTCCCTGATCGTCGTGCAGAACGGCCCGGATATGCCCGGGACCATGGCCCAACTCGACCAGCTTCGAAGCGGCAACCCGCATTACCCGCATGTCGTCGTGATCGGCACGGCCTTGGGTGACGGCGAATTGAAGGCGCTCTACGAGCAGTGCGACGTCTTCGTCGCTCCCGTCCGCAGGCCGGGCTTGGACCAGACGATTGCGCAGGCATTCCTGTCCGGACTGCCGGTGATTGCGACCGGCTGGGGCGACCACCTCGATTATTGCGACGATACGAACGCCTGGCTCGTCGATTTCCACTACCGGCGGGCTCCTGTCCCCGGTACTCCGGCAATGTGCGTTCTGGCCGATCCCATCGCAGGTTCGCTCGACAATTGCTTGTGGAGCGCCTACCGAGCCATGCCGGCCGAGCGCCGGGAGAAGGCCGCGGCCGGCCGTCGCCGGCTTCTCGCCCACTTCACCTGGAAGGATGCGGCGATACGCCTGGCGTCGCTGGGCGGGGCCGTACGGGACGGACTCGTCGGCGGAACGGGACCGGTCCGGATGGCGTGGATCACGACCTGGAACGAAAAGTGCGGGATCGCCACTTATTCAGAGCATCTGCTCGCGGCCATCCCCTCGAAGGAAGTCTACATCTTCGCCCCGCGCAAGGAACCGCTGGTGCCCGATGGCCCCAACTGCCTCCGGAACTGGACTGTCGAGAAGGTCAGGAACGGCTTCGATCAGGTACTGGACGATGTGGCCGCACTGTCGATCGACGCCGTCGTCATCCAATTCAATTACGGCTTCTTCAACCACTTCGAACTGAACGACTTCATCGAGTCGTGCGCCGACCGGGGAGTGACGGTCTTCATCGACCTGCATTCGACCATCGATCCCTATGACGGGATGGACAACTTCCGCTTGTCGGACTTCATCGGCGGACTCCGGAAGTGCCGCAGAATTCTGGCGCATACTTTGGGCGACATGGAACGCCTCAAGACGCTCGGACTCGTCGACAATGTCCTGTTGTTCCCGCACGGCGCCATGAACAAGGTCCATCTTTCCGACCTGCACACACAAAACACGCCGCCGCTGATCGCCTCGTTCGGCTTCTGCCTTCCCAACAAGGGGCTGGTGGAACTGGTGGAGGCCGTCGGGATCCTGAAGCAGCGGGGGAAGACCGTGCACGTACGCATGCTCAATGCTGAGCATCCCGCCGGCGTGTCGGCGCAGGAGGTGCAGAAGATCCGGGAGGCAATCGACCGCCTCGATCTCGCCGCCGAGATCGATTTCCGCACTGAATTCCTGGCGGACGAGGTCTGCCTCCCACTGCTCGCCGAAGCCGACCTCGTGGTCAACCCCTATCAGAAGACGAGCGAATCCGCGAGCGGGTCCGTCCGGTACGGGCTGTCGGTCGGCCGTCCCGTCGCCGTGACGCCGCTGCCGTTCTTCGACGATCTGGGCGACGCGGTATTCCGCCTCCCCGGCATTACGCCGGAGCATATGGCCGATGGCATCGCCGAGGCCCTGGAGCACATCGGGCAGGGAACCGAAACGGCCAGACGGGTCGAGGGGGCGGCCCGAGCCTGGATCGAGACCCATGACTACGCCCGGCAGGGACTCCGCCTCGCCCGGATGGCCCGCGCCTTCGCCCGGGTCCCGGCACGACAGGAGGAACTCCATCCGGGCGCCGATACGGGCCTGCTGTGCCTGAGCGGAG